>JBFHGY010000036.1:0-11651 GCA_041582905.1 Crocinitomicaceae bacterium
AAAATCCGCTACCAACAAATTGCGTTCAACGATCGCCCAGATTTCCATCGGAGTATTACTGTATGAAACACTGTCACTTCTCATCGCTGATTCATCCTTACTTTACGCTTTTCTAGGAAAAACCAATTGGTTTCAGTTTGGATTGAGCCTCGGTAACTTGGCTGGACTCGTAACTGTGTACGGAATTCAATATATTTCATTCATCGCACGAAATGATTCTTAAAACAAGACTAAGCGAAGAAGATTAACACTTCGCGGTCTTTTTCTTCTTTCCGATTCTGCCTTTATCTTCCATTTTGGCAATGTACGTCTTGATATCAGGAACTTTACACGATGTTTTCCCCATGAAAACGTCCACTTTTCCGATGGTATCTCCCGCTTGCTTACAACGATCCGTTAATTCAGACACAGCACCTCCAAGTGCAATCAGGTAACCATTCATACAGTAGCGAACACGATTTGCTGCTGAATGAATATTCTTCTCTACGAATTCAATGAGTGAAGCATGAAAATCTTTGTCGATTTCTTCATCAGGTGCAATTCCAAGGTAGGCTCCCATTGCAGCCCAAGCGCATTCTTGTAGTTTCTCATCATCTGATTGAATCCACTCAGAGCAAATTTCCATGCAAAGCGGACTTTCCGCTAAATTCCACGCCACAGCGTATTCAGACACCATATACCAGCCAGCATTTTTCGCCCATTTTTCAAAGTCTCCTTTCGAAAACTCCTTTGGATTCGCGATTAACCCTGCCAAATATTGAGCGTCACTATTTCCTGTATCATACAGTTCGAGTGCCAACGCATGGTTGTTCTTTTCCTTCTTCTGGATAGGTTTGAGGTCACCTACTTTTACACCAAAAAAATTGTCGGGAGCACCATGATTAGTGTAGATTTTACGCGTTTGTTCACTTCCCTTGCTCTCAAGGTAGTCCATTACTTCTTGAAGATTCATCTGAATTAGTTTTTAGCTGCTGCTAGGCAATCTCTTACTTTCTTTTCGTGTCGAGCGCGTTCTTCAGGTGTTTGATTTGGGTTTTGAACTCGAAATGCTTTACACTTCTCCTCCACAACATCAAAACGTTCCATGATTTTATCGAACTCTGCATCGGACAAATTCGGATTCTTTGCGGCTTTGTCTAGTGAATCATTCGCCATGACACATGTGCAAAAATCCCACTGAATACCATGCTTTTTCTCAATTTGAGCGAGGCTAGCCTTAAATTCCTGCCGAACATTCGGATCGACATTATCCATTTTATAGTCTGATTTAATCTCGATCGTATCCACTTCATCGACATCTACCACTTCTACAGTATCAGCAATCGGTTTCTCGACAACATTATTCTCCCTTTGCGGCTCTTCCGAGCACGAAAGAAGCAGCAAGAAGCCAAAGAAAAGAAGGAGTTTGTTCATAGGATCAACGACTTATCTCAAATTCTAGTCAATAATAAGAAGAAATCTTGAAATGAACGCACAAGAAAAACAAGGTCTATTCAAAATTGAATATGCATACGGATTGATTTAATATTCAACTCTGCTGAAATTTGCCCATCGGAAATCCGTAAAATAGAAAAGGCTTCTTTTCCACCTCGACTATTGAGTGTGAAAAAGAAGCCTTTTGAATTCAGTTAAACTCAGCCTATCTTCCGAGTTGCTGACCGTCAGCTCCGTTTGAGATAGCTGATTTGTCAATGCGCATTTTACCGCTTTCAGTAGCAATAAGGACAGTTGATTCATCCACAGCCAAAATTTTTCCGTGAATTCCTCCGATAGTTACTACCTTATCTCCTACCGCCATTGCTTCGCGGAATTTTTTCAATTCTTTTTGTCTTTTCTGTTGTGGTCTGATCATGAAAAAGTAAAAAATTACTACGATCATCACCAACATCAATATCTGTTGCATAACTTATGTATTACGTGTATTTGGTATTCTATTTTAGTTTCTAAGTACTGTCGCTTTGATGCGCACAACGGCAGTGGGAGGATCTGTATTCGCGAGCACTGTCACCGTTTTTACGACAGCTCCAGTTCCCGTTTTGTCTGTATCCACTTGCGCGATAATTTCAGCTGATTCACCTGGAGCAATAGGTTCTTCAGGCTTTTTCGCTACCGTACACGTACAGCTTGCTTTCACATTGGCAATCACCAAAGGATAATCTCCCGTGTTTGTTACGTTGAACTTCGCGGTAATGAATTCACCTTTCACCACTTCACCAGCATCGTATTCGGAGATTATCTCCATTGTCGTTCTGTTTCCAGGCGATGTATCTGTACTTTCAGAACATCCGAACAATCCTGATATCAGTGATATTACGATAAAAATATACTTCATGTCTTAATTTTTTAGTCCTCGACCAACTTTGTTGATCTTTCCATCTTTTTCTAAACGAGCGATCGCTTTGTCCAAGATACCATTAATAAACCCGTTACTCTTAGGAGTACTGTAGAACTTAGAAATCTCGATATACTCGTTCAAACTCACTTTCGTTGGAATATTATTAAAAACTTGCATTTCTGTAATGGCCATTCCCATCAAAATAATGTCCATTTTAGCAATTCTATCCAACTCCCAGTTTTGCGTTAACTCATCAATCAATGTCACATTCTCCTTCTCCATTGTAATGGATTTACGAAGTAATGTCTTAATGAACTCCTTTTCGTCCTTCTCATCTTTATACAATGGAAGAATCGTGCAGATTTCATCTGATTCATTGAATCCTTTAAGTGTTTTGATCACCATCGAACAAGCAAGATCGATATCATCCATCCAGTGAATGCTCTTTTCTTCAAAGAAATTGTACAACAATGGAGAATTCGCGATTTCTGCTTTAAACAACGCGATCAAAAAGGCACGATCTTCTTCATAACCACTTTGATCGTTGTTCATGAATTCGAAATACGTTTCACTCTCGCGGATTGCTTTGTACATTTTCTTGAGCATTTCTTGCTCAGCGACTCCCATCCAGTTCACTTTCAATAATTCCGATTGCGATCTAAGTTCTACCGAACTTTCCAAGGCTTCAATCAGTTTATTATCAACGAATTTCGTGTTGGGGTTCAAATCTTCGTCCGTTGGAAAAATCTTCTTCGCACCATCTTCCATTTTCGCCAAACCTATTGACTTCAATTCAGAGAAGGTTAGCAACATGTAGACGTAAAGATCATAAATTCTCTCTACAGAGTTCGTTAACTCCTTTTCTACTTTACCATAACTCTCGTCATTCGACTGAAAATAGGCGTATAGAAACTGTAAAACTTTAATTCGAAGATGTCTTCTATTCAGCATTCTTTCTTTCTATAAGGGAAGTTTCACTTTTCCGATGGCTGCAATACGCTCTTCAGCCATCTTGTTAGCTATTTGATAGGTTGGCACACCTTCTGCTTGCGAACGTTTCACGATGTTTTCGATCGTTCCGTAAATATCTGTTGCTTTATCCATTGCCCAATCTGAAGAAAGTCCTTTCACTTCAGCATAACAATTGATTACTCCACCGGCATTCAATGCGTAATCAGGAGCGTAGATAATTCCTTTATCCATCACTGCTTGACCGTGAACTTTCTCCACTTGCAATTGGTTGTTAGCAGCTCCGGCAATAATTGAACAGTTTAATCGAGAAAGCGTTTCGTCGTTCACTGTTGCTCCCAATGCACATGGCGCATAGATATCCATGTCTACATCGTAGATTTCATCCAATCCAACTACTTTCGCACCATACTTTTCAGAAACGCGCTTCAATGTTGGTTCATGAATATCAGAAATAAAGATTTCAGCACCTTCCTTAAATAAATACTCAACCAAGTATTCACCTACGTGTCCTACTCCTTGAACAGCTACTTTTTTACCTGTCAATGAATCAGAACCAAACTGCACCTTCGCACATGCTTTCATTCCCATGTACGTTCCGTGGGCAGTAACTGGTGAAGGATCACCACTTTTCCCTGGTAAACCAACAACATGATCTGTTTCCATGTTCACCCACATCATATCCGAAGGAGAAATCCCTACGTCTTCAGCGGTAATGTACTTTCCAGCAAGGCTGTTTACAAATTTTCCAAATCGGCGAAATAACGCTTCCGACTTCATCGTACGCGAATCACCAATAATCACGGCCTTTCCTCCACCAAGGTTTAATCCAGAAATAGAGTTTTTGTACGACATCCCACGCGACAAACGAAGAACATCATTCAAAGCTTCCATTTCGTTGTTGTAAGTCCACATACGTGTTCCTCCCAACGCTGGTCCCAATACTGTGTTATGAACGGCAATGATTGCTTTCAGTCCAGTTTCATTATCATTACAGAACAACAATTGTTCGTGATTGTATTGACTCATTTGAGCAATAACTGGATTCTTTACGAGGTCCGTATCCTCGATATTTTTCACTTCAAACATAAGAAAGCAAAGTTTATCTCAAGTCTATTAATTACTTTTACATCGCCATGTAAAATTGCGTGGCAAAAATAGGAAATTATCGATGAAGTCTCTGAGCTATCTCAATAAATATTTCTTGAAATATAAATGGCGATTTTTATTAGGAATCCTGTTTATCCTTGGATCCAATTTCTTTAAAGTTCAAATACCTGTGTATACGGGAGGTAAGTTTGATGGATTGGACGATCTAGCGGGGAAATCGGACAGTTATATTTTAAATGAAGCCTTATACATTGGACTAGGATATGTTGCACTGGCCCTAGCTTCTGGTATCTTTTTGTTCGCAACGCGGCAAACAATCATTATCATGTCTCGATTGATCGAATACGATCTCAAGAACGAAATTTACCAACATTATCAGCGTTTGGACTACGATTTTCGGACTCGTCAATCGACAGGAGACTTATTGAACCGAATTTCTGAAGACGTCACCTTTACGCGAATGTATCTCGGTCCAGCCATGATGTATTCGATCAGTCTTTTGACATTATTCATCTTCGCGATCATTGAAATGGTCAGCATTAACCCAATGCTTACCTTATATGTATTGATCCCATTGCCGGTGATGTCCTTCTTAATCTACAAGGTTTCGTCAAAAATGAACACCTACAGTCGGATCGTTCAGGGAGAGCAATCAAAAATGTCGACCTTGGTGCAAGAGTTTTTCTCAGGAATCCGTGTTGTAAAGGCGTATGGGGGACAAAAACGCGTCAAAGAGCAATTTGATGAATCAGCAGATTCCTATTTAAAGAAGAACATGAAGCTGGTAGTCGTAAACGCTCTCTTCTTGCCTACGATTTTTGTATTGATCGGGTTAAGTACCTTATTGGTGATTTATTTGGGAGGCCTCTTTTATTTCCAAGATTTGAATTGGGTAGCCGAAGGACTGTTAAAAGAAAACGCAGCGTTTACAGAAGGAGATATCATCACTTTTATCATTTTCGTGAACATGCTTACCTGGCCGTTCGCATCGATTGGATGGGTAACATCAATGATTCAGCGAGCATCTGCCAGCCAGGAACGTATTAATGAGTTCTTAGACGTTAAACCAACCGTTGTTAACACGAATAACGAACCGTTTAGCTTCGAAGGGAAAATTGAATTCAAAAATGTCAGTTACAGCTATCCTGGCTCAGACGAACCCGCGATCAAAGACCTTAACTTCACGCTAAAAGCAGGCGACACTTTTGGAATTGTTGGCCGAACAGGAAGTGGAAAATCAACAATTTTGAAGTTACTTACTCGTCAGATCGATCCAACCGAAGGAGAAATTTTGATTGACGGAAAATCATTGAAAGAGATTAACCTCGATGCTTTCCGAGCAGAAATCGGAATTGTTCCACAAGACGTCTTCCTCTTCTCTGAAACAATTGGTGACAACCTCCGTTTTGGATCGTTGAAAGAAGTCGACCAAGCAAAACTCGATGACGTTACCAAAAAGGCGCATGTCTACCACAACATTCAAGACTTCCCAAAGAAATTTGAAACACTGCTGGGAGAACGTGGAGTTAACTTAAGTGGTGGACAAAAACAGCGTTTAAGCATTGCTAGAGCGCTCATTCGTGATCCAAAGCTGTTAATCCTCGACGACTGTTTATCGGCAGTTGACACTACAACGGAAGAAATCATTTTGGAAAATCTGAAAGCCGAAAACATCAAAACATCAGTTGTGGTGAGTCACCGTATTTCTTCCATACGAAATGCGAACTACATCATTAACGTCGATCACGGAACAAAAACAGAAGAAGGAACACATCAAGATCTCATTGAATTGAATGGAGCTTACGCTGAAATGTACCGTAAACAGCTCGAAGATCAATCAAACGACACGTCAGAAAACGAGGCTTAATTGGTGATATTTCATTAGGAATTGACTGATATTTTATCAATTGAAAAAAAAATTCCATATTTGTTTAGTCAAACCTAGATTAAAACTTATGGAATACGATAAAAACAACGAAGTATATTCAAAGGTAGTTAGAGCTGGAAAGCGCACGTATTTCTTTGATGTCAAAGCGACGAAAAACAACGATTTGTACCTTACTCTAACGGAGAGCAAGAAGACTACAATTGACGGTCGCGAGTCGTATCAAAAGCATAAGTTGTTCCTCTACAAAGAAGATTTCGAGAAATTTCAGGAAGGTTTGGCTGATGCATTGGACAAAATCCAATCGTTGAAAAATGGCGAATCGACTGAATCTGAGGACGACAGCGAAAACATGAATGCGCGTAGTTCGGTAGACCACTATTCCGAAGTTTCTTTCGACGATCTATAGACAAAATTTCAAGTAGATTTTTCTTTCGTTTTTCCACACGCTATCAACATTTTTTTCGTTGATAACTATGGTGGCTTTTCAAGCGACTTTTACGGAAGTTTAGCTTATCTTTACACTCCTGTGCATTTGCGCACAATTCTAACAAGAGAAAACGTACATGGCAAAAATTATTGCAATTGCAAATCAGAAAGGTGGAGTTGGAAAAACAACGACTGCGATTAATTTGGGTGGTTGTTTAGGTGTTTTGGAATACAAAACATTGATTGTTGATGCTGATCCTCAAGCAAACGCTACATCTGGATTGGGATTAGACCCCACGAATTCACGTAACATCTACGATTGCTTAATCAATGATGTAAATCCAATGGATTTGATTGTATCAACAAACAATCCAAACCTCGACATCCTACCCTCTCACATCGACTTGGTTGGAGCCGAATTGGAAATGATCAATCTTCCGAACCGTGAGCACATGCTTAAATTGGCATTAGACAAAGTTCGCGACATTTACGACTTCATCGTGATTGATTGCTCGCCATCTCTCGGTTTGATAACAGTTAACGCCCTTACTTCTGCTGATTCAGTGATGATTCCTGTTCAATGTGAGTACTTTGCATTGGAAGGTCTTGGGAAATTGTTGAATACGATTAAGATTGTTCAAGGTCGATTGAATCAAGATTTGGAGATTGAAGGAATTCTATTGACGATGTACGATACACGTTTGCGTTTAGCGAATCAAGTCGTGGAAGAAGTAAAAATGCACTTCCAAGAGATCGTTTTCGATACCGTAATCCACAGAAACACAAAATTGGGAGAAGCACCAAGCTACGGTGAAACGATCGTAATGCACGATGCTTCGAGCAAAGGCGCGGTGAACTACTTGAATTTCACACGTGAGCTCTTGCAAAAAAATGATTTGACGAATATTTCCAACGAGGAAAAACAATTAAATATTGACTAATGGCTACTAATCCGAAGAAACGTTCAGCATTAGGAAAAGGACTAAGTGCATTGCTTGAAAATGCGGACACAGACATCACGTCGAAGTCGAGCGGAACAGGTATTGTTGGATCCATTTCAACACTTGCAGTTAAAAATATCGAAGCGAATCCATTCAACCCTCGAACGAACTTCGAAAAAGAAGCATTGGAGGAATTGAGTACATCTATTTCGATTCATGGCATTATTCAGCCCTTAACCGTTCGTAAACTAGGAAGAGACAAATACCAATTGATCTCTGGTGAGCGTCGTTTTCGTGCTGCTCAATTAGCTGGATTGAAAGAAGTTCCTGCGTATGTTCGCATCGCGAACGATCAAGCCATGCTGGAAATGGCATTGGTAGAAAACATTCAACGTGAGGATTTGAATCCGATCGAGGTAGCTTTGTCTTATGAGCGCTTACTGGAAGAATGTGATTTAACGCAAGATCAATTGAGTCAGAAGATTTCAAAAAGTCGATCAAGTATTACGAATCACCTTCGTTTATTGAAACTTCCCGCTCCTGTTCAAGCCGGAGTAAAGAAAAAAGAGATTTCAATGGGACACGCCAGAGCGATTGTTTCAGCTGGTGACGAAGCGACTCAAATTGAATTGTATGAGCGTGTGGTAGCTGAGAATTTATCCGTGCGTGATATTGAGGCCATTATTCGTGGAGAAGCTGTTGCAAAGAAAGAGCCTACTCCACAGGTAGCTAAGCCACAAATTACGGAAGGCGAGTTTACTTTCAAAGAACATTTGGGAGATCAATTAGCGACCAAAGTGGATATCAAGAAGTCTCCAAATGGTAGCGGAAAAATCATTGTCAACTTTAGTTCAGATGTCGATTTGAATCGCATCATGGAATTGTTAAACCGTCGATGAAACGCCTTGTTTTCTTCTTTCTATTGATTACATCTCCTGTTTTTTCGCAGGATTCTTTAACGGTTGGAGATACGGTAAAGCCACACTCTATCCGTAAAGCAATCCTGTATTCTGCAGTAGTACCTGGTGCGGGACAAGTGTACAATCACATAGCAATGCCGAAGGGAAAGAAGAAAGCGTTTTGGAAGGTTCCGTTAATTTATGCAGGATTAGGAACAACCGGATATTTCCTGATCACCAATCAATTGGAGCAGAAAAGACTCAAAGACGAATATACGTACAGACAAGATAACTTAACATGGAAGTATACTGAGTACGCTCCGTATGATGACGCTGGCATCCTCACCCTATACAATCAATATTTGAATTGGCGCGACTTATCCATTTTAGCCGTTGGAGCGGTTTACATTCTTCAATTGGCAGACGCAGGTGTTGAAGCGCACTTTGTGGATTTTGATGTCTCGGAAGATTTATCCATCAGCGTTGACCCTGTAATAGTTGCAGCGAGAACACCTGGTGTTAGTCTCCGTCTTAATTTTCATTAAAAATCTTGTAGACAACATCGAAACAGTTATTTTTGAAACTCTATGAAACTAGCATTGATTGGTTACGGAAAAATGGGAAAGATCATCGAACGGATCGCCATTTCTCGCGGACATACGATTGCAGGTATTGCCTCAAGCTCTAATCCTATTGATACCCTCGATTTTTCAGAGGTCGATGTCGCGATTGAATTTACAACGCCGAACTTTGCCGTAAAACACATCGAACATTGCATTGAACATGACACACCCGTTGTTGTCGGTACAACTGCGTGGAATGAGGAACTTCCTTATGTTCAAACATTGGTTGAACAACATAACGGAGCACTTTTACATGCTTCCAACTTCAGCATTGGCGTCAATGTATTTTTTGATATCAATAAGCGGTTAGCGAAATTGATGGCAGGATACTCCGATTATTCTGTTCGATTAGAAGAAACGCACCATGTTCACAAATTGGATGCTCCAAGCGGAACAGCTGTTTCGATTGCCAACGACATCATGTTTGAAAACGATACCATTACTTCATGGAAATTAGGAGAAGAAGAACATCCGACTGTTCAAGAAGGACAGTTACCCGTTACTTCTTACCGAAAACCAGACGTTCCAGGAACGCACATTGTTACGTACGAATCACCTATTGACACTATACAACTATCACACATAGCGCACAGCAGAGAAGGTTTTGCCCTAGGAGCCGTGATTGCGGCAGAGTTTCTTCAAGACAAAAAAGGAACTTTCACCATGCAAGATGTGATCAAATTTTAAGAAATGAACTTACTGTATTTTTACCTTTTTATTCTTGTTCACCCTTACCTCGCAATGTGGTGGAAAAGTTTTGAGCAAGCAGAACGCCAATCGTGGGAAGCCCTCATTCCCGTTTACAATTATTTCGTTGCGTTCAAAATTGGTGCGAAGAAACCATTTTGGTCACTCCTACTCATCTTTCCTGGAGTACACCTCGTGATGTGGTCCGTTGCGAATGTTTCATACATCCGTCGATTTGGTTACTTCACCTTGGTTGATACCTTACAAGGTATTTTCTTTCCGTACATCATTATGTTCAAGATTGCACAATCGAACGACAAAATTCTTCCAGAAACGAACTGGGCGAATAGTTCAGAAGTAGGGCGCCGTGAATGGGGAGATCATTTGATTTTGTTCTTGTGTTTACCAGTAATCGGTCACGTGATTGCATTAGGAATTGCCGCTGTAACCCGCGCGGAACCTGGGAAGAAAACAAAGGTAAAAGAATGGGGAGATGCACTATTGTTTGCATTGGTCGCAGCAAGTATCATTCGTACCTACGTGTTCGAACCCTTTCAAATCCCTACGGGATCGATGGAAAAAACCTTACTTGTTGGTGATTTCTTGTTTGTGAACAAGTTAGCGTATGGACCGAAAGTTCCCGTTACTCCTCTCTCCTATCCTTTGGTGCACAATACTGTTCCGTGGATTAACGTGAAGTCGTATGTAGGATTGGAGACTTCAGAATATACTCGAATTCCGGGTTATTCAGATGTTGAGCGTTATGATGTAGTGGTATTTAATTATCCTTCAGGAGATACAGCTATTTACGATCCGCGAATGCCTTCAGGCTTAATGGGACATGATTATCACGGTTATGTTCTAACTGAAGCATACTTTCTATTTAGACACGATTTAGAAATTCAACAAAAGACAGACAAAATATTTAAATTCTATGCTGACAGTATCCGAATTTCAAACAAATCTCTTCCTGATAGTCTTCAAGTAAAAGGAAACGATGCTACCCAAATGACATACTCTCTTGCTACTTCAAGGAGAGATAAGATGTATATTGAGAATATTGAATTTTGGAAACAAAAAGCCCGTGAATACATTGCAAATGGAAAAACCCACCCATTTTATAATGATTACAATTTTACCGAAGGTGAGGGTGACTATACTCCCATTCCTCACTATGGAATAATTCCGAGACCTGTTGATAAACGAGAAAACTACATAAAGAGATGCGTTGGTTTACCAGGGGATTTCATTGAGATAAAAAACTCAGTGCTTTTCGTAAATGATGAAAAAGCTCCTATTTTTCCGTTTTCAAATTTAGAATATACTGTCACCAATGCTGAATTGAGCACAAAATTTATGGGGGAGATTGGTATGGAGTATGAACGTGGAGACTACAGGAATTATACACCTCAAAATGGAAACTCTTTCTATCGAATGCATGCCACTGCAGATCAAGTAAGAAAAATTCAGAAACGCTATCCCGATGCAAAAATTGAAGTAAACTTGGAGCCGAGAGCCTCCTCTTATCCTAATTATAAGTTAAACTATTTCGATTTAGTTAAAAACACAGGAATCTATCCAAAGGATCCCTATGTGGAAAATACTCGAACTGAGTTTGCGAAGTTTAGAATTCCTAAAAAAGGAATGAAAATCGAGCTGAACAAGGACAACTTAGCGTGGTATCGACGTGTTATCACTGCCTACGAAAACCACACACTGGTTGAAAAAGCGGATGGAACTGTTCTTATCGACGGAAAAAAGGCAACATCCTAT
>JBFHGY010000037.1:0-11586 GCA_041582905.1 Crocinitomicaceae bacterium
ACAGCGAAAAAATATTTTTCTTTGATCTAATCAAAAACAAGACTCCATGGAAACAACTACAACACACCAAGAACTTCAACAAGAGATTGACGCACTAAAAGCAACATTAACAGGTGACATGTTTAGTGACATGGATATTAAAGATAAAATCCACAACCTGGAGATGAAATTGAAAGGTGTTCGTCCAATGGACTCTCACATTGAGTGCATCGGATGCGGATCTTAATCGCGCAGCACTCCCAACTCTTCTAATTCTTTTTGGTCCACCGTAGGTGGGAAAATACCGTTCTCTAATTTATGGAGGATGTGTCTGGCAGTGCGTTCTGCTTTCTCTTCTGAATCGAAGGCATTATTACCTTGAACGGATGGTATGGTCGTCTGGTTGATGACCATTTTTCCGTGTTGAAATAATTGATATCCCCAATTTCCGTCAGAAATGGAAACAACTTCGTACGTCCATTCGCTGGGCTTGCTTTGTTCGATTTCCGATGGTTGAACGTCATCTACCGTGACAGAAGAAGCTTCGTTGATTTCATTCACTTCGGGTTCCATCTCAACTGTGGATTCCGTATTCTCGATCTCTTCTATTTTCCCCTCTGCCTCTGAAATGCATGCAGTGGTAATTGCGATTAATCCAATAATTGGGACTATTTTCTTCAATTGAATACGATTTTATCGGTGTAAACAAGCTTTCCTTCCTGTGTAAGTTGAATTATGTACGTTCCTGCAGGTAGATCATTTCGTTGAACGATAAAACCATCATTCGTTTCAACGACATATCTTTCCGTTGGAATTGCCTGACCATTTGTTGCGGTGAGACGTAGCTCAAGATTAGGTTCATTCACCACGATATTTGCGAAGTTGCTGGCTGGAATTGGGAAAATGTTCACATCGTTCTTGTCAAGTTCCAGTCCCGTACTTAAGGTTGGAGTAAAGGCGTAGAGATCATCTAGAAAAACGCCGTTGTATCCTGTTCCTACGTATCCTTGTCCGTTGAGGACGAAAGCCACAGCATTACTTCTTCCTGGTCCTGGTAAACTCGGTTGTTGCGTCCATGAATCGAGCCAGTAGTTGTATTCCCACAGTTCATTGGAATAGTTGAAGGTATTGTCTTCTCCCGCACAAATGTATGCATTCGGAAAGACTCCCCAGCCGACAGCTCCTTTTCTTGGCAATGCAGGAAGATTCGCTTTTTGTGTCCATGTTTCCGTAGAGGGTTCGAACTGCCAGAAATCGTTGAGCATTACACCGTCGTCGCCTGTTCCAAGAAATCCTTGACTTCCCATGGTGAAAGCAGCGGCTTCTTTCCGTGCGGTTCCTGGGAAATCTGCAAGCTGCGTCCAGGTGTTGGTTGTTGCATCGTAACTGTAAAAGTCTTTTTTGAGACCAGAAGGAGCAATTCCTGTTCCGATGTACGCAATCCCGTCAATCACGAAGCAAGCCGCTTGTCTGCGTTCCTCACCGATGAAGTCCGATTTTTGGGACCATGTCTGTGTGACCAAATCGTACTCCCAGTTATCTTTAAAGAAACCATTCGTTTGACCTTGTCCGAGGCATACGTAGGCTTTTAATCCAACACTGAAGGCACAGGCAGAACCACGATTGAGTCCTGAACCGTTAATTCCTCCGAGGGATTCTTCTGCGTCCCAATCATCTTGAAGATAATTGTACGAATACATTTTGCGACGGAATCCTTCTTCATCCAGTCCTGCTACAATATAGGCTTCATTATTGAGGATAAAGGCAGAACTCACGGAACGGGGAGCTCCATTCACGGAATCTTTTTGTGACCATGTATTTTGCGCCATTACACACAGCGGCGTCAACGCAATGAGAACTGTAATTAGTTTGATCATACTAGCGAATAATTAAAGTTTGAGATGAAACAATTTGATCATCTTTTCGACCGATCACGAGGTAGTTTCCATTGGAGAATTCGGATACATCCAATGAAGTAATATCATAACCCCCAGCGATTTTCTCTCCAGAAATGGAGTAGAGGGAAATTTCGTCTACTGCGTCTTTTTCATAGTGGAAATTGACTAAGTCCACCGTTG
The DNA here is from genome assembly GCA_041582905.1 of Crocinitomicaceae bacterium. Lineage (GTDB taxonomy): Bacteria > Bacteroidota > Bacteroidia > Flavobacteriales_D > Crocinitomicaceae > UBA4466. Next base: position 2,058 of record JBFHGY010000037.1, read on the forward strand.
GGTTCGGATACATAGCGATTTCTATTTCATGTTGATCTATCCCAAGAATCGATCCCGGTGTGTACTCGTGCATACTCATTTTCTTTCCAGAATATCCTTTTCCTGTTCCTACATAGGCCTTTCCATTCACCACGAAGGCGACAGCATTTTTTCTTGGGCTACCACCATAACTCGCCTTTACCGACCAGTTGTCCGTGAACGGATTGTACTCCCATAAATCATCTAAAAATCCACCATTTGCACCGAGTGTAACAAATCCACGTTGACCGATGGTAAAGGTCGTAGTAGACGAGCGTTCACTTCCTGGAAAATCTGCTTTTGCTGTCCATTGATTCGTAGTTGCGTCAAATTCCCACAGGTCTCGGCGATACAAATCTTGATCAGTTCCGAAACCTACATAAGCTTTGTAGTCAATCACGAAACTGGCCAATTGATAACGAACGCCTCCAGGGAATGGAGGAAGCTGAGTCCATTGGTCGAGACTCGGTTTGTATTCCCATAATTGATTCGAGTAGTTATTCGGGCCGCGTTTACCACAACAGATGTAGCCTTTAGAATCGATGGCGAAGCCTGTAGCGAAGTAAATTCCGTTTCCAAAGGCTCCTGGGTAGTTGGCCTTTTGTGTCCATGTGTTTGTGCTCGGATCAAATTGCCAGAAATCAGATAGCGTACTTGCTCCTGGAGCGGTTGCAACCACTGAATCCATTCCGGTTCCAACATAGGCAAAATCACCAATGGTGAAAGCAACGGCGTTTCGTCGTCTTCCTCCCGGGATGTCTGCAATTTGCGTCCATGTATCGGTTGACGGATCATATTTCCAAAAGTCACTAAGGACAGTTTCGGATGTATCCACGCCTGTTCCGATGTATCCATAATTACCAAGGGAGAAGGCAACCGCGCGTTCGCGTTTCAGCCCTGTAAAATCTGCCTTTTTTGTCCAGAAATTTTCGGTTTGACCAAAAGCGCTAAATCCAATAATAGCGATGAGTAATGTGATAAGATGTTTCATTAGTCAAGAATAAAGCGGTTTGTATGTTGTACTTGGTTTTCGTGTATCACCTTGAAAATGTATGTTCCTGCAGGTAGTCCGTTTCGAGAAAAGTGACATTTTCCGTTGATAGCTTCCAAGGTAGAGATGTATTTTCCTTCCATCGAATAGATGTCTAGCGAATACTGATCGAGTTTCTCAGAGGAAAAATGAACAGATTCAGATGAAGGGTTCGGGCCAAACGAGAATTGAATATCGGCGTCTAAATCGTTTACGCCTGCGTACACCAAATCGGCATTGAATTCCCATAAATCATTAAAATTGGTACCGTTTGTTCCGATTCCAAAGTAAGATCGGTTGTTGATGGTAAAGGCAGAACAAAATCGACGAGAAGAACCGGGGAAATCGGGTAACTGCGTCCATGTATTGGCAGCAGGATCAAACTCCCATAATTCACGTTGTACTTGTGAAAAGGATCCATCGTATCCACATACGAAATAACCTTTGTTGTTTTGTGTGAAACTCGCTCCTCCTGCATTGGCAAGTCCAGGAAAAGGAGCACGACTTACCCACTGATCGATTAACGGTTTGTATTCCCACATCGTGGTGTTGGACTTCACATATCCTTTGTTGTCAATGGAAAAAGCAGCATTCCATGACCAAACCGAAAATGGCATTGGATTTTTAGTCGACCAACTATTTGTGAGTGGATCGTATTCACTTAGCGTCGATCCCGACATGGCGTACCCTTTATTGTCGATCACAAAGCCTTCGCGATTCAGGTACTGCGTGGGCATCGGTCCCATCAAGGTCCATTCGTTATTTACAGGATCGTAGCGGTATAAATTGAGGTCGCTTCCGACTTGTCCACCTCCTACGTACCCGTATTCATCCATTCCGAATGCCATACAGGCGTAGTTTCCATTTCCATTGTTACCAATATAATCGGCGCGTTGTGTCCAGGAATTCGTAGCTGGATCATATTCCCACCAGTCCTTTTTGACGATGTTTGGACCTGCTCCATTGTAGTGTCCAAGTCCCATGTATCCTTTTGTGCCAATAGATATTCCTGTTCCACGGTGTCGACCTACGCTACCGAAGCTGGCTTTTTGAGTCCATCCTGAAATTGAAGCCGAAGCATCAAACGAAATCAAGATTCCGAGGAGTACGATGGATATAGTTGAAAGTAGTCTCTTCATAATTATAGAATAATGAATGATTCGGATCGAATCACCTGTCCGTTGTAGTGAATTCGATAATTGTAATTTCCTTTTTGCCACGTATCTGTTTGAATGGTGGTGTGTTCTGACCAATTACTTTGATGTACAATCTTTCCCTGTGGATCCACAATTTCTACTTGAAGTTTTTCCAAAGAAACTGTTTCAGGAAGTTGTGTGTCGAACTGAATGTAATCACTTGCTGGATTCGGATATACTTGGATGGATGCATTGCTCATGGATGCTTCCAGGACGGATAAAGTTCGATCAAAAATCCATAAATCTTTAAAGTTTGTGCCATTCGTCCCAAGTGAAGCATACGCGATACCGTTAAGGGTTGTCGCTGAGAAATAACGTCGTGCCGTTCCTGGGAAATCCTCAATTTGAATCCAACTATCAGTGTCTGGAGAATACTCCCACATATCGGAAAGGCTCGGATCAGCATTGTTTCCTCCAGTACCGAGGTAGCCTTTACCTCCCAGAGCAAATCCCATGGCTTCTTTTCGTGGTTGAGTTCCGACTGGAGCTTTAGGTGTCCACAGGTCTTGCGCGGGATCGTATTGCCAAAAATCATTTGTGCTTCCTGGGTCGAGGTCGCCCGTTCCAACGTATCCATATTCACCAATAGCGAAAGCGACAGCTGAAGTTCTTACAGCGGGCAGTGATGACACTTGCATCCATGTCTCGTTGGATGGATCAAAGCGATAAAAAGAGCCAAGTAATCCGCTGTTAGATTCGCCTGTTCCGGTGTATGCGTATTCTCCAATAACGAATGAAACAGCACCGCGTCTTCCTATTCCAGGGAAACTCGTGATTTCTGTCCATGAGTTGGAGACAGCATCGTACTTGTAAAAGTTCTGTACGAGTGTACTGCCTGAGGCGCTTGTTCTTCCAGTTCCTACGTAGGCAATATTGTTCATGGTGAATCCTGTAGCGTGATAGCAATCTCCACCTAAATAGTCTGCTTTTTGTGACCATGAATTCGTTGATGGATCATATTCCCACCAATCGTTGAACAGGATGTTTGGACCTGCTCCGTTGTAGTGTCCCAATCCGATATAGATTTTGTTTCCGATTGTGAGCATGGTTGTTCTGTGTCGGGCAATACCGCCAAAATCGGCTTTTTGAATCCAACCGCCAGCGAAGCAGTTCGCATTCAGAGAGAGAAGGAACAAAACAGTGACTAGTCTCATTGAATCAATAGTTTTTGAACGGTTGTAGAAGATTCATTTTGAATTTTGAAGAGGTACACTCCTTTTGGTAGATCAGAAATATCAATTTCTTCGTGAGAAGACACCTTCCTATTTTTCACGATTGCTCCACTGGCATTCAACAAGTAAAGTTGACCTCCAAGAGCTCCTTCGTATGTAACACTTGACGTGGCAGGGTTAGGGAAGAGGGAGAAGGACTGTTCCTCCAAGTTTTCTACCGATAATGCACCCTGATTAATGGCAATGGTATAATCGCCCATTTCGTTGTTCCATCCTTCTACAATTACATAGAGAGAATCGTGTCCCGCAGTTGGAATCGTCAATTGAGATTGAGGACCACAGTTTGGAGCGTCGTCATTGATCGCTACAGCATTTCCTTGGGTGTCTTTTACTGTCAGAAACGTATCGAAACTGGATCCACACAAAGAAATTTCTAGACTTGACAAACTCGCAAAGTTGGTAAGTAGATAATAAACATCTGGAGAATTGTAAACGGGGTTGTTGTTTGAGTAACAAACGGCATTCGAATACGATTCGCTGTATGGATAGCTATTTACTGCGCGAGGATCACTTTCATCGTCGCCGGTATAACCAGTACAGTCAATTCCTCCCTGAATATCAATAAGAAAATCGGTGGAAGAACCCCATGTAAAATTGGCGCACGGATCGAGTGGAATGGTTCCTCCTTCTTGATGATTGATGCGCATGCGTGTTTGTCCCATCATCGCAGTTGCCGGAACAGTGAAACTAAATACGCTTTGTGCTGTTGGAGGTGTACCTGCCCAAACTCCTATAGATTCTGAAGATTCAAAGATTCCATTTTGGTTGAAATCGATCCATACTTCACCTGCTCCTCCATAATTTCCTCCACATGTTCCGAATTGAACATACAGCAGGTAGTTGCTTCCAGCTCCTAAAATGACAGATTGGGAGAAGAATTCCTCCAATCCGAGTACACCTGGACATCCTGTATATGAGATTCCTCCGCCATCGCCTGTGAGCGTTACGGATTCAATATTAGAGTCGTTTGCAGATGATGGGCCACCCGAAACACAGTATTGAGCATAGGAAAAACTAGCGGTAAAGAACGCGCAGGTTAGTAGAAGTTTGATCATATAGCAGAGTTAACAATTTGGAAATATCCAAACAATATTAATTTAATATTACTAAAAATTTCTCAATTGCTAAGACGTGAAGTCCTTCCACGAAGTTGCGTAGTCCCTTTTTCTAGTTGTTCTTACTCCACGTTTTGAAGGTTTTTTTGAGGCTGCGTTTTGTTGCGTAGTGCACTGGAGTTTTTCCGTTTCGATCTGTGTGATTGATGTCAGCTCCTTTGCCGAGTAGGTCTAAAACAAGTTCATCTTGTTCGTGAATTGTTGCAACAAATAACAAGGTCTGATTTAAAGGGTTCACGGGTGAATCGATCTCAAAGGGAATGCCATCTGAAAGCAACTTGTTAATCATGGGAATGTGTCCATGTTTGGCGGAGACGTACGCAATGTTTTCAAGGGTTTTATCCTGAAGAATAATCACTTCCTGAGTAGACATTAAGGTCATTACGAGATCAAGGTCTTCAGCCACAAGTGCCGTTTTGATGTCTCTCTCCAATTTCATCGATTGCTTATACTGCTCGTTTTTTTCTTCTTTAGTCATGGCGCCTTTACTACGTAAGTAGGTAATGATTTCCTCATTTCCTTCTTCTTTTGCATAATCCATCACTCCTTTGTGCATATAACCGTGTGCGTCTAAATCGGCACCGTTGTCTACAAGAAATTGTACGAGTTTCAGGTTTTCTGATTTGATCGCCTTAATGAGTGCTTGCTCGTCAAAGTAGCAGCGTTTGTTTACATCAATTCCTTTATTCACCAAGAAATAGGCTAGTTCTAGATCATTTTGCTTTACAGCCTCACACAGATAGGTGTTGTCCCAATTGTCTGTTGCGTTGATATTGGCTCCTTTTTCAATCAAGTACTTGATGATTTCGGGTTCACTGCATGCAGGTCGTTCTCCTCGACTATCTTGGGTGTTTGGGTCGGCTCCTTTCTGAACGAGCTCTTTGATTCGATCCAGTTTGCCGCGTTCGATCATTTTAAATAAGATGGTTTCTCCTGAATTTCCTTTTGTATTGATGTCTGCACCAGCAGCAATGAATTGATTTTGCAATTCGTCGTGAGCGTAAGAAAAACCGTTTGTGTTCGACACGAGGTAGAAAAAAGCAGTCTTATTTTCTTTATTGGTGTGATGAACGTTAGCACCTTTAGCGAGTAGCGCTTTCATCGCATGCTCGTTATCGCGTATCGCTGCTTTGATGAGAAGGTCATTTCCATTTTCACTCACATGTTTGGGGTTTGCTCCATTCGCAAGAAGAAATTCAAACAGTTCCATCGATTGATTGCTCATCGAGTAAAAAAGAGCTGTTTCTCCTTTGTTGTTTTGCGCTTCTAAATTGATTCCTTTTTCGATTAGGAATTTACAGAGTGGAGTAGAGCCGCTGTATACGGCTTTCATTAATACATTCTCTCCTAGATTGTTCTTCTTGTGGAGATACAACTTGTATTCGTTCAGGCACTTTTTGACCAAATCGAGATCTCCATTGGAAGCGGCAATAAGGAGGATCGTGTTTCCATTTTCATCTTCAACATTCGGAGGAACACCTTGTGCGATGAGTTTCTGAACAATGGGGTCATTCGATCGTTTAAACGCTTCGATTAATAACCAACCTTTGTCATCGAGTCGATTGCTTAAGCTCATGACAATGTCATTTCTGCCGTAATCTAGGGCTTCATTGATGGCTGTTTCAATAGGTAGTCCGTGTTCAATTAGCACGTTCACCATTTTTAGGTTGTTGTGATAAACGGCTTGACCAATAGGCGAGACAAATGTCCTTCTGAAGAGTCCTGTTCTGCGTTTTTGCGAGAAATCAACTTCGGCGCCATGAGATGCCAGAAACTTCACCATTTCGAGGTTGTTGTTTTCGGCTCCATATACTAGTGCTTGACCAATTTTGAATTGGTGATCAACCAGAAACTTCGTGATTGTCATGTTGTTTTGGCTCGCCGCATCTCCTACGGCATAATTGTCCTTCGCTCCTTTTTCAACGAGGTATTCAACGATCTTGAAATTGCCTTTTTTGACAGCTAATCGAATGGGAGAGTCTATGGAGAAACCAGATTCATTGACATTCGCTCCTGCTTCTACCAATTGTTTCACTTTTGCCAGATCATTCGCATTTATGGCACGCATGAGTGGAGTTTCCTCTTCCTCAATTTCGATGACTTGGGGAGGTGGAGGTGGGGGCGGTGTGTCCTGCGCGCCAACAAAATTAGCCGTAAAAACAATCAAAAAAAGTATCAATTCCTTCATCTTACATCTATTTGAATTCGATGGCAAGCACCATTTTTGTCAAACTGGATTGTGGTTCGGTAGCCAATCTCCCAATTGCTCTAAATCATTTAATGTTGAATAATAACGGGTGATGTAAACACTTTTTGATTGATCAAAAACCGTACAAAATAGTTCCCAGAAGGTAAATCAGTTGTTTGAACAGTTGCTGAATCAATCTTGGTCATCACTTTTCCTGTTGCATCCATGAGCGCACAATTTGAGTAATCACTGAAATTTTCAATGGTAAAAGAGGCATCGGCAGGATTGGGGAAGATTGTCATGAGCTCATCTTCACTGTGAATGGTTTCAACAGATGAGATTCCAGTGGATACGCTCGTTTTATTCAAGAAAATATTGACTGTTCCCGTTCGGACATCTCCCCAAATCGTGTACAAGGTATCTCCAATAAATTGCACGTTGAGAAAATCATTTCCAGCTCCTTCCAAAACGACATCGTGCGGTGCTTGCTGCGTGGAAATCGGGAAGTTGGGTTCGAAATCCGTGGAATCTTTGAAGCGCACAGCACCATAAATTTCCGTTTCTGTCTGATAACCATTCGCTGATGCGTTTCTACGATCTCTCCAGCATACGCCCAAATCTCCGTTTTCGTTGAAGGCTGCCCAGATCAAATCCTGCATTTTTCCATTGCCTATAGCATCGTCATTCAAGCGAATAGGTGTAGTCCAATTGATGGCATCGTAGGTTTCCATAAAATAGATGTCTGGATCGCTTGTTTCTTGTCCCAGTAATAACATCGCGAGGTGACTTGGCTCCGATGGATCAATCACCATTCTTCCTCCTTTTTTGGCATACGGATCTTGAGTACCTGGAATTAATATCGTGTAGGCATTTACGTGATCGATGTCTGTTCCGAGTGAGGTGGATGAAGCCAAATAAATGTGTGCAAATGGACTCTGCGAGGTGTCGTAACTTGGGTAATTGGCATAAAACGTTCCATCAGGGCTGACAACAGGAGAATTTCCCGCTTGCGGAATGTCTCCCACGTTATAGCCAGTTGTATCAATGTAACGAGGAGTCGAGAAGGTGGCTCCTTCATCCGTACTGACAACCAAGTATGCGTGATAGGGCGGAATGACCATCGTAGGTTGATCGGCGTTGATGGTAGTGATATAAATCGCGCCATTGTTCGGACCTGTCGAGTTATCAATTGCCATCCATGGTCGATCTACACACAATTGATCGGGACAATCAGCAATCGAAATGGCACTCACCGGATTTCCCCAAGTGGCTCCACCGTCTGTTGACTTTCGGACAAGAATATCTCCTTGAGTAAAATTCTGATTATCGTAATCGATATAGCATAAAAATAGATTTCCGTTTGAATCATATTCAATAGATACATCAGCCGAAGATATTGCTCCTGAAATATGCGGAATTTCATTCAATGCAGACCAAGTTGACCCTCCATCGTTCGAGTATTTCGTTTTAATCACGATTCCCTGTCCAATTTTGAATCCCATCCACGCAGCCACTAAATGTTGATTGTTGTTTGGGTCGATCGCTAAATAGGGTTCTCCATCGAACACACTTGTATTTGTGATGTTGACATTTTGAGCGTTTACGGCAAATGAAGAGAGCAGAATGTAGATAATGGTTGTGTAGCAGAATTTCATCGGGTAATTTTTATCACAAGATACGGATTTTCAGTCGCTCTACTATGATTTCCGAATGGGTAACACCTTCCAATAGGAGATACATCGCCACAGCCATTCCAACGGTCCAAATTGGAAATACTTCAACCAATACCAACTCAACGGGATTTGAACGGCGTAGACAGCGATTACGATCAGCACGCATCCAAGTAAATCAAATGATTCGAAGTACCCGAATGTTCGCATGATGAGGTAGCCGATCACACTTTGGAGAATGTAGTTGGTGAAAGCCATTCGTCCAACATATTGCAGTGGTGAAAACAGTTTGAATCCTACTTTAGTTTGCAAGGCAAAAATGATCAAAAGGAGATACAGGAAGGAAATCATGACTTCTGAAACAAAGTACAATGTCCATAGGAAAAAAGATAAAATGCTTCCAAAACCGATGTCGAAGGCTTCGAGAATCCAATATTGAAAAAGGAAGCGGTAGGCGATGATCACCACAAAAGAAACCAAGAAAGGAACAATGATTTTCTTCGCAAAGGCTTGAATTCGATCGACTATTCCACTTTTTACTACGTAAAGTCCAAGGAGCGTCATTGCCAGTGCAAAAGGAATCATGATGGAAACAACAAAAGGAAGCATGTATCCGTATTCGTCGAGACGCAGCTGAATCCCCGAAGTATAACTACCGTTCACTTTTAAGGAATGGATGTGATCACGTGTCATCTGATTCATATTCCCTGATGGATTCACATCTAAATAGTGGATGATGTATTCGTATATGTCATCAAAAAAGGGAAAGAAAATTAGGACAATGGCCGAAAGGAAAATCACCACTGGGGGCATTCTATACATAAAGATCAAAAGGAAACCAAAGAGCGCATAGAGGTGCAAAATATCTCCAGACCAGATGAACAGAATGTGACACATTCCGAATACGAGTAATGCCGTAAAGCGTCTGATCAAAAAGACGGAAGAGGGAATCCGTTTCGACTTCAAGCTGCGGATTTGCAAGGCGACGCCAATTCCGAACAGAAAAGAAAAGATGGGGAAGAATTTACTGAAAAAGAAGAATTGAAGACACCAGTCGATGATGTTATTGAGCGTAGAACT
>JBFHGY010000038.1:0-11581 GCA_041582905.1 Crocinitomicaceae bacterium
GGATGTGACAGTACTGTTACAACGAACCTTTTTGTTGAATCACAAATTTCTACAAACATCGTGGAAACAATCTGTACAGGATCAATTTATCCGTTTGGAGGTCAAAACTTGTTGACTTCAGGAACGTATACCGACACGCTTGTTGCAGGAGGTGGATGTGATTCCATTGTAACGCTTTACTTGACGGTTACACCGTTAATCACTAATTCGATTACGGAAACGATTTGTGAAGGTACAAGCACAACATTCGGTTCTCAGACTTTGTCTGCATCTGGAACGTACACGGAGATGTTCTCTACAGCGACAGGATGTGATTCGCTCGTAACAATGTACTTGTTCGTGACACCAACCATTCAACATGCAATGTCAGAGGTGATTTGTCAAGGACAATCATACACGCTCGGAACGCAAACCTTGTCTACTTCGGGGACATATACAGAAATGTTTACGACGGTTGCTGGATGTGATTCTCTGGTAGAATTGTTCTTGACGGTTTCAGAATCATTAGACACAACGATCTACGATTCTATTTGTCAAGGTGAGTCAGTTGAGTTCGGCTCTCAAATGTTGACAACGTCGGGTGTTTACACTGAAAACTTCCCTACAGCTGGAGGTTGCGACTCACTCGTTACTTTAGAACTTCAAGTCTTGGATTGTCAGGCATTGTTGCAGATCAGTAACGTGTGTACACCAAACGACGATGGTAGAAATGATACATGGCGTGTCAGTGATCTCAATCAATTGGTTGGGTGTACTGTCCAGATTTTCAATAGATGGGGCGAGCTCATGTATGAAACCACCGACTACCAGAATGAGTGGGCGGGAACCAAAGACGGTGAAGTCTTGCCAGATGGCGCGTACTACTACACGATCACATGTGACGAAGAACGCGAGTATCAAGGTGTCATCAACTTAATGAGATTTAAAAAGTAAGAGCCATGAAAACAGTCAATAAATATATCGTAGCAGGTGTAGTGAGTATGATCGTTTCTGGTGCTTTTGCTCAGCAAACGAGACAAACGAATCTATATAATTACAACAAGTTCTCGCTCAATCCTGCGTATGCCGGAGCAAGTGGATGTACGGAAGTAAATTTCTCACATGTCAATCAATGGGTGAAGGTCGAAGGAGCTCCCACCACGAGTTTCGTAAGTGCCAATACGGCCATCGGTAGAGGATGGGGAGCAGGTGCCGATTTACTCATCGATCGATTGGGATTATTCCAGCAAGTTTCGGCGAACGGAGCTGTTTCTTATGGCTTTTCCATTGCAAGAAATCACCATGTTCGATTGGGAATTAGCGCTGGTTATTTCCAAATGAGAATTGATCCAACTGACGCCATCGTGTTCGATGCGGGAGACCAAATTGTCGATGGAGGAACACAAACAGCAAGTTCTTTGAATACATCCGCTGGAATTTTGTATCAATACAAAGGACTAGAGCTGGCCTTTTCTTCCAAGCAATTGGTGGAAGGTAGGACAGATTTCAATTTTACGGGACTGGAAGGATATGGATTGAAACGCCATTATTCGGCGTATGGATCGTATGATATTCCATTGAATAAACAATTGACACTCAAACCGAATATTCTGTATCGAGGTGTTGGAAATGTTCAGCAGTTCGATTTTAATGCGGACATCAATTACAATGATTTCATCTATGGAGGATTGGGTTGGAGAACGCAAGTTGGACTTGTTGCGCGTTTGGGAGTAAACATTCGTCAGCTTTTCTTCCTAGGATATGCCTACGAAACGCCGATGCAAAATTTGGCGTCGTACGGATCTGGATCGCATGAAATTACGCTCGGTTTGAAATTCTGTAAAAAGAAGAAGGAAGAAATTGTGGATCCGATTGCTGAAGTTCCACCAGTGCCGGATACGGTAACGATTATGGATACAGTGGTTGTGGCCACGGTAGATACCGTTTACATTGAAAAACCTGCTGATGATGACGTAACCAAAGCGATGCTAAATGCTTCGGAGAATTTGGAGTTTATCTTCGATAAGGCAATCATTGTAGAAGATTCATACGATCCACTAAATGCATTGACAAACATTCTCTTGGTTCGAAAAGATGTGAAAATTAAATTGGATGGTCACACGGACGGCGATGGAACGGAAGCCTACAACATGAAGTTATCAAAAGATCGTGTGGAAGCCGTGAAACGATTCCTGGTAGCGAATGGAGTAGATGAGTCGCGTATCAAAACGGATTATCACGGTGAATCGATGCCGATTGCTTCGAATGATACGGAGGAAGGGAAAGCCCGCAACCGACGTGTGGAAATGAAAATTTTGACAGAATAGAACGATTTTAAATGACAATTGAAGAGAATTTCATGGACAGTGCTCGTAAGCAATTTGAGTACTATAAATCACTGGGAGAAAAGACAATTGCCCAATTGAGTGAGGAGGAGTTGTTTTGGCAATTCAATGAGGAAAGTAATTCAATTGCAATCACGATCAATCATCTATGGGGAAATATGCTGTCGCGATGGACAGATTTCTTAACTTCAGATGGAGAAAAGGAATGGCGAAATCGCGATTTGGAATTTGAATCCGTGATCAAAACGAAGTCTGAATTACTCGATAAGTGGAATGCGGGATGGAAATGTCTGTTCGATGCACTCGACTCTATAAACAAGGATAATTTTGGAGCTGAAATTCTGATCCGAAATCAACGTCATACGATCATCGAAGCAGTCAGTAGACAGATGATGCATTACGCATATCATATCGGTCAGGTGGTTTATGTTGGGCGGATGATCAAAGGGAAAGATTGGCAAAGTTTATCCATTCCTAAAGGCAAATCGACTGATTATAACGCAGATAAGTTTTCGAAAGGAGAACACGGCGGACACTTCACAGATGAGTTGAAGTAAAACCACAGAATAAGATTTTTTATTGCGTGCGATTCTTATGTAATTCTTGATTACATTTGTAGAAACCACTTGTTATGAAAAATCAAAAATCGCTTTCATTTTTATTGTTTCTTTTTGTGAGCATCATCGCTTTCAATAGTCAATCTCAAATAGTAGTTTCTATCGGAAATCCAGTCAATGGTCTCGAAGGAAGTACGGATGTAACATACGATATCTTCATCGAAGGAGGTGGAGTTAACACTACAGGTGCTCCCATAACAGGTAATATTGCGTACATGGGAACAGCAACTTCTGCTGCAGATTACATAGAAGTTACGGCGTTCTCTATTCCTGATGGTGCTAATATGGTAACGGTGGTTGTAACTGTTCTAAATGACATGCTGATAGAATGCGACGAATCGATTATCGCAACGATCACGAATACAAATGTAGGGTCAATCGGTAGTGCTACTGCGAACGCAATCATTGAAGATGATGACTGCTTCTCGTTGGATATTTCTATTGGATCACCTACAGATGGAGAGGAAGGTGTTTCAGATGTTTCTTTCATTGTGTACCTCGAAAATGGAGCGGTGAACACAACAGGTGCGCCAATCGTTGGTTCAATTAACTTCACGGGATCAAGTGACCCGAGTGACTTTAGTTCTTTGCCTTCCACTTTCACGATTCTTCCAGGAGAGTCTGCGGATACCATTGTTTTGAACGTAGTGGACGATATATGTATCGAACTAACAGAAACGGTAATCGCAACGATTTCAAACCCAAGTGTTGGAGCAATCAACAATGCGAGTTCAACGGCAGACCTGTTTGATAATGATGCTGCTTCGGCAACGGTTTCTATTGGAAACGCGGTTGATGGGTACGAGGCCGGACCAACAGATGTAAGTTTCACCATTTCACTGGATAACGGTTTGACTAATTGTACAGGATCTCCAATTACGGGGTCGATTAACTTTGCAGGTTCAGCTACACCAGCAAGTGACTTTTCGAATCTCAATACCTTCTCTATACCAACTGGAGTGGGATCTATTACACTCTCTTTATCAGTTATAGATGATGGATTGGATGAATGCGATGAATCCGTAATCGCATCACTTTCCAACCTGAGTATCGGTTCTGTGAATCCTGCAGCAAGTGTAGATACGGCGTACATCATAGATGATGAGTGTACGAACAGCCTAGACGAACTTAACGAAGTTGGTTTAACAGTGTATCCAAATCCAGCATCACATTTCGTGAGTTTCGAGGCGAAACAACAGATGTCAAGCTATACCATTGTGGATGTACATGGTCGTATCATGGATGCAGGGAAAATTGAAGGTATGAAGCATCAAATAGCGCTCGACTTCTTATCGAAGGGTACCTACTTTGTTGAAATCCATTTCGAAAATGGTGCGTCGATCAATCGAAAGGTGGTGAAAGAGTAAACTGTTAGATTTTAACTTTTTGGAAATAATTAACGATTTCAGTTCAACGGATGTCGTGCTATAATTCGCATCCATTTCTTGATTATATTTGTTGAAAACCACTTGTTATGTCTATTCAAAAAATCCTTCCGTTTTTGCTGTCGGTTTTCGTCAGTGTCGTCGCTTTCAATAGTGAAGCTCAAATAGTGATATCCGCTGGTAATCCAGTCGATGGGGCCGAAGGTTCCGGAAATATAACGTTTGATGTATTTATTGAGGGCGGAGGTGTAAACACAACAGGTGCACCCATTACAGGTTCCATTACGTATGGTGGTACAGCAACTCCGGGGGGCGATTTTACGCCTGTCAATTCATTTTCGATCCCCATTGGAGCGAATTCTACTACAATTACGTTGGTAGTGATCGATGACTTGATGGATGAAGGAACGGAATCCGTTACCATTATTCTTTCGGGAAGCCCAAGTACAGGTACGTATGGAAATATGGCCATTACAGCTGGTATTATTGATAACGACGGTCTGATTGTTTCAATAGGATCGCCGGTAAATGGAATGGAAGGCAGCACAAATGTATCGTACGTTATTTCTTTAGATAATGGAGCGGTGAATAATACAGGGGCAGATCTTATAGGTTCAATTAGCTACTCTGGAACGGCAACAAGCGGGGTGGATTACATAGGATCGACGACTTTTGTTATTCCCAACGGAGCTTCCTCTACATCTCTCACGCTTGTGGTGCCAGATGATGCTTTGCTCGAGTGTGACGAAACAGTAGACGCTACTCTAACCAATGTCAACATAGGGACAATAAATCCATCGGCCATGTCTGCTTCTGCTATTATTGTTGATGATGAGTGTAGTTCAGCTGGAATTTCCATTGGATCACCAGTGGATGGAATGGAAGGTGCAAGCCCCATCTCTTTTGTGGTGGGATTAGACGGAGGAGTTGTGAACTCAACTGGAGCTGCAATTACAGGGGCTATATCATATGTAGGAACGGCTCTCGATGCGAGTGATTACATCGGAGTGACCGGTTTTTCGATTGCGAATGGAGCAAATTCAACGACAATTTCTATTGCAGTTATCGATGATATATTAGTGGAATGCGATGAAACGGTAATCGCAACAATTTCCAATCCAAGTGTAGGAACTATTAATACGTCTACGTCCTCTGCGATTATTGTAGATGATGAATGCAGTCAAGTTGGAATTTCTATCGATTCGCCAATGGATGGAGCAGAAGGTGGAAATGACGTGTCGTTTGTTGTTTCACTAGACGGTGGAATGGTAAATGCCACAGGATCGGCAATTACGGGCTCAGTTTCCTACGCTGGAACGGCAACCGCTTCTGTTGATTTTTCAGAAGTTACCGCATTCTCAATTCCAGACGGTGCAAGTTCAACCACTATTTCTCTAACTGTTTTAGATGATGTATTGCTGGAATGCGATGAGACCGTTATTGCCACGATTTCAAATCCGAGCATTGGGACAATTAATACAGCAACTTCGAGTGCCATTATTGTGGATGACGAATGTCTTGCGCAGTATAGCCTTTCCATTGGATTACCTGTCGATGGGGAAGAACAAGTTTCGGATGTCGCTTTTACGGTTTACCTGGAAAACGGAGTAATCAATACTACCGGTTCAGCAATCACAGGACTGATTAATTTCACAGGAACAAGTAGCCCATCTGATTTCAGCTTTTTGCCGTCAACCTTCACTATTCCTGACGGTCAGTCCTCGACGCTGATCACGCTATCTGTGCTCGATGATAATTGCATTGAGATGACGGAAACAGTAATTGCAACGATCTCAAACCCAAGCACAGGATCAATTAATATTTCAAGTTCAACAGCGAATCTTGTAGACGATGATGCGGCAGTAGCAAGTATTTCCATTGGAAACCCTGTTGACGGTTTTGAAGGAGGAAACGATATGAGTTTCGATATCTTTCTAGATAATGGCTTAGTAAATTGCTCTGGGGCACCGATTACGGGTGAAGTTTCCTTCGGTGGTACGGCAACATCTGGTAACGATTTCGTCAATTACATTACGTTCACAATTCCTGACGGTTCAAGCTCTGTCACTCATCTTTTGCCTATTGCTGATGATGTGTTAGACGAGTGCGATGAAACGGTCATTGCCACGATCTTCAATCCTAGTGTGGGGGTAATCAATTCAATGGCGGATACTTCTACCGCAATCATTTTCGATAATGATTGTACCAATACCATAAACGAATTGAAGGATGTTCAACTCAAATTGTATCCGAATCCTGTTCACGATCAGTTGAATGTGGCGGCGGATAAACCAATTTCTTCTTATGTGTTGTATGATTTGAACGGTCGTCAAGTTCTTGGTGAACAACTTATTAATTCAACAAGTTTTACCATTTCCACCGATCAATTGGCGAAAGGTTCCTACATCATTCAGGTTGATTTTGAAAACGGAAGTACGTACACCGATAAACTTCTGAAGAAATAGCTATTTCTCAATGAATAGGAAAAGGGTGATTCAGAAATGAATTGCCCCTTTTTACCTCAAACTCACGTTTTTACCAACGATCCATAAGTAGCTTTCCTCGGAGATTATTCATGATCGTAGACATCTGCGGATGATCCGTCTGAATCAAAAAGGCATTGATGGTTGATAAAAGCGTGTTTCCTTCTTGTGGAATGAAGGCCCAACCTTTGAGGGAATCGCTACTGATAATCAAATTGTTGGCGATAATGATGGCGTGTGAGAAAATTCGACCTTGAAATCCAATTCTTCGTCCGCGCTCAAAAATGACGTTGGAATCAAACTTTGTAGACCTTGCCATGTGCGGATTCTGCGCAATTCGCTCCATAATTTCTTCTTTTGAAAGCTTTTGCTTCAACCCAATGTTGAAACGAACGGCATGCATGAGTTGACTCGGTGTTGTTACGTCGGAGGAAGTGACGTCGGGTAAAATTTTCTTCGTTGCGAATAAATCTACTACGTCTACTGAATGATGGGTTCCAATTTGTTCATCCAAATGGCGCGCAACAACATTCGCAGTAACCAATCGCTGGTGATTCCCAATGTCTTCCGATCTACGCACAACGACGAAATCCGAGCTTGTGTGGTTTTCCAATTCCTCGCCAGTGAAAGTCGAAAGTAAACTCGCCAATGAGTGCGTATTACACGAAACGACATGCACGAATTTCTTCTTTTGAATCGCTGCATCGTTGAGTCCCGTCATATAGGAAACGCCAAATTTCTTCTCACTTCCTTGGGCACACGCGCCTTTCAAGTTGGGAAGATCAACGTACCATTGCTTGTTTTGCATGCCTCCGCCATTGTTCGTGCAGTCGAAAATATAGTCGATTTCATCAATGACGTCATCCAGGAACTCGTAGTCGGATTCAGCCAAACGAGAACACACGCGTACGCCTTGCGACTGCAAATAGTCCAAATCGTCGAGTTGCCAAGGAAGTGGCTTATTTTTTAACGCGAATACGTCTTCAATTCCTAGCAATTCCTGATGTTCGATCAGCAAAGCGAGTAGAGTAGTGCCGATGTTTCCAATTCCGTTGACGAGAACTTTCATGTAGTCGATTTTTTGTGGATCAGTTGTTTGGTGTGTTTCTTCCCGATGAAAGGAACAAGAAAGGATTTCCAGAGAATGGTGAGATCTGTTTTCGCAGAGCGCGTGTCAATGTATTGCATGTCGCATTCCCACGAGACTTTGGCATCGCAGACGTTCACCAACTGCGCCATTCCAGAAATGCCGGGCTTCACGCTCCAACGTTTTTCATGCGAAGCATCATCCCATTGCAAGCGAACGATGTCGGCATGCGTAAGCGGACGAGGTCCCACAAAATTCATCTCTCCCTTCATGATATTGAACAATTGTGGCAATTCATCCAATCCTGTTTTGCGTAACACACGACCAATTCCTGTTATTTTCCCTTTGTGCATCGTACGTACTTTGTACACGAAAAACGGCTCTTTGTCCAAACCAATGCGCTCCTGAATGAAAACGGGTGTAGAAAAGTCCCAAATCCACACGAAGAATAAGGTGAGGAGCATCACAGGTGAAAGGAGAAGAACAAGAATCGCTGCCAAGAATTGTTGCATAGGCTAAAATACGAAAAGGGATTTAGTGGAGGAGTGGGAGGCCGAAATGTTTATTTCATAATCTGAAGATTGTACCATTTCCTCCTACGCCTTGCTTAACGCTCGTTTGTGTCGTCTTCAATATCTGATGATTTCAGCCTGTGCCTGATGTGGCGTGGATTATCATTTGAAATAAAAAGAAAATACTTCTCGCGTCCATCGCAGAATATATACGAATTTGGATGATTTTGAATTTCTTGAGAATCGATGAGCCTCATTTTCATGTTAATCGCAGAGTTCCAAGTGCTGGTATCATTGGAATGAAACGTATATAAAGTGCCATCCTTCGTAAATGAACCGGTGTCATTTTGAAATCCACCAATCCATTGATGGCAATAACTGTAGATGTATGTTGAATCCGTGGTGATGAGCAGTGTTTCAAACGCGTTCAAACTATCCAATGGACAGTAATAGTTGTTGTCAACTGATTGGTCTTTACAGTGAGGATTCAATTGGGCGTTTCCAATTGATGGAATGGAAAGTGAAAGAAGGAGGGCGAGATGTAATGCCAAGAATTGTTGCATAGGCTAAAATACGAAAAGGGATTTAGTGAAGGAGAGGGAGGCTGAAATGTTTGTGTAAATAGAAAAATGATTTGGGAGTCGTTTAGTACATCTCAAATGTGAATTTCAACATATTTTAGATAGATTTCACCCCTCCCAAAAACAAAATAACCCGACCACTTAGATCGAGCTATTAATTTTTTCTAAAAACCCATTTTGGATTTCCTCTTCAGTGAATGTTAGGTGCGTCATGTAGAACAGTACAAAGCAAATCTAATGAATCAAGTTTTCATAAAAAAGACCTTTCGATGTTGCGCAGATGAAATGTACGTAATTTTGTTTGTAAATCATTCATGATTAACGATTTAATTTTCTTTACTGAATGCATTTCTCGTAAAATCCGATTGGTAGAGTGCGGAATTCCGCACTTTTCAAAAAATACACATTTTTAAACCTCAAAAAAATGTTAAGATCGACACCTGCTATTTTCAAGTTTGAGGAAGATTTTTCAACTTTGGAGACAAATGAAAATACCATGAAAACATCAATTATTGTATTCTTTCTAAGTTTCTCTTCGGCGTTTGCTCAGGTAGATTGCAATCGACTGGAGGCTAATTTTTCGGGAAAATGTGAGTCGTATAATGAACGGTCTGGAATTCGATCTTCTTATTCGTATAAGAAAGGTGATTTGCATGGAAAGTTTGAGGAACTGTACAAGAATGGTCAACTTCGATCGAGTGGAGCCTACAAAAAAGGATTCTTGCATGGAAAATTCAATGCGTTTTATGCAACGGGCGAACAAATGACTTCGGCTAAATTTAAGTCGGGCTCGGGTGATTTTTATCAATTTCACGAAAATGGAATCAACAAGGTGAGAGGACAGTTCGAAGACGGTAAAGCAGTCGGAAATTGGCAGTTCTATAATTCCAACGGAGAAATGACGCGCGAAATGGACATGGCAAATGCCCGCGTGAATATGCATGCATTTCTCGTGGGGGTAGAATCGGTTCGTCAACCGTCGATGTTCGATGATTTCTTCGGAGGTGATGGCAGTGGATTTACGTTTTCCTTCGGTGGAGACATGGATTCTACTTTTGCACAAATGAGAATGCAAATGAATGAGTCCATGAAGCGAATGCAAGCGCAAATGGATCAAATGATGCAAGGTTTCTCGGATACATCGTTTTCTCGATCTTTCCAATTTGACACCACATTTACCTTTAACGGTTTCGACGATTTTGATGGATTCTTCGACTTTAAATCCTTCGGAGATTCTTCGAACTCATTTTCCTTCCACTTTGATACCATTATTGGAGGTGTGCCCAATTCTCAAGCCTTCTTCGGAAATAAGCCCGATTTAGTAGACTTTCCCGATACCGACCCAAGTTATATAGGGGGAGAAGAGGCGATGAAGGCGTTTATCGAGCGTGAAATGAATGCATCAGGAGTCGATCAGGCATTTGTTGCTGCGGATATTTTTATTGAAGCCATTATTGAAACGGACGGAAGTGTGAGTAATGCTCGCGTGGCGATGGGAGTAGAAAACGAAGCACAGAACGCAGAGGCGCTTCGAATTGCGAAAGCTATGCCGAATTGGAATCCTGCAACAGTGGATGGAAAACCCGTGAGAAGTAGATGTATTATACCGATGAAGTTTCCGTAGCGTTCGGTGTAAACATGCCATTGAAATCACTCTATTTAACTGTTAGATAGGCGATTAAAAATATTTACCTAAATAAAGATTTTTTTCTTTATATTTGTTTGTGCGGAATTCCGCATAGCACTATTAAAGTATTCCACATTGATAGTCTAGGTTGAGGGAGTTATTTTTACCACATTGAATGACCTAACCACTAATCATTCAAAACGGGAAAAGGGAGTGAGCGCTTCCTTTTGTCGTTTCTGGAACTTTCGTTGAGAATTATGCACTGTGATCTGAAAATAGTATCTTGCATAAAAAACACGATCAGCATGAACGTAAAACGCCTACTCTTTTTAGCAATCATCTTTATCGCCTCAACAGCAAGTGCGCAGTCGCTCAATAAAACGGAACCACAACAGTTTTGGGAAACAAATATTCAAGCTATTTTGGATGCTGACGTAGATCGAGTAGTGGAGCAATCGTATTTCCCGATGTCTACTTTTGAAGGTGATTGGTCTGTGCGTGATTTCGAAGATGCATTCGAGATTCTCTTTGACGATTCCACATTGGATGCACTAGGAAATCAAACCTATCGCGATATTCAAGCAATCAATGATGCCGATGGATTGACGTACATGGTTGTTGTCGTTACGTACACAGAAGTAGATGGTGAATTGTACGAGAGTGCGACCATTCTCTCGTTTAAGAAGTTCGACAAGGATTGGAAATTGTACAACATCGACATGGCTGGGTAAACTCAGCTAATTTCTTTCTGACATGCGTAAGGCACTCCCACATCTTCGAAAAACGGTTTCGATAATATTGATTAGTCTCGAAGTGTTCGTGGGATTTATCTGCTTCTATTTCACTTTTGCGTTTTATGGAATGATTTTCTCCTGTGGAGATGATGATCCGAACAAAGAAATTGCCGTGTATATTCGGTCGAATGGCGTACATACGGATATCTGTATTCCTACGGTGTCTGAACA
>JBFHGY010000039.1:0-11570 GCA_041582905.1 Crocinitomicaceae bacterium
ACTATTCCTTAACAAAGAATATTGCTCCAGTTTCAGCGCGGCTTAATCGAATGGAATATTGACCTTTCGCCAGTTTTTCAACATTGATCGTACCTTCCAAAGATAACTTGCCTGAAAGGATAACTCTGCCCAGCACATCTGTAATCGTATATTCCGTTCCAGGTAGTACGTTATCTCCTTGAATTGTTAATAAGGTATGAACAGGATTCGGGAAAACAAGAATATCAGATAATCCATCCTCGTAAAGTCCTAAACCTGAAATGTCAACACAGGCAGTCGTGTCGGTGCATCCATCTAAATTGATTACGACCGCATAACTTCCATTAGCCGCAGGAGTGTACGATTGCCCAGTTTCATTGATGATAGGCGAATTAGTTGTACAATCGATCCATTGATAATCGGCTGCTGCCTGATCCACAGTAATCGTACCCGAAACTTCATTAATCGTTACATCTGGCATTGGATTGACTATGACGGTTGATGATGCCGAGTTTGCCGAACATCCGTTTAGGGTGTAGGATACAGAATAAGATGTTGTCATGAGCGGAGATACATTAATTGAACTAGTCGTTTCTCCTCCGGGATCCCAAAAATAATCACCTCCTGTGATCGAAGGGGCTGCTATTAATGTCGCCGATTCTCCTTCGCAAATTGTCTCAGAATTAACCGTAACCGACGGAATTTGGTTTACCGTCAAGTTGGATACAATTATACTGTCACATCCATTATTAGATGTAAGAATGGAGGTGTGCGATTCATCGGTAACGATATTTGTTGAGACAGTTCCATCAGGATAGGTATAATCGTTACCGCTACAGATGTTAATTGTTTCCGTGATCGAGTACGAAGGAAGCATAGTAACGTTTGTAACAATGATAGAGTCACAGCCAACATTTGATGTAAACGCACTGGTGTGCGAAGTATTTGAAGTGATGATTTCTGTTGTTCCGTCAGGATATGTTATCGATTCGCCGTTGCACAACTCGACGTTTTCGTTTTGATTAAATGTTGGGTGTACGGTTACATTACTAATCGCAGGGCTACTCGTACATCCACTCAAAGAATAAGTAACAGAATATGTTGTTGAAGACGTAGGTGAAATGTTGATACTTGAGGAATTATTACCTCCAGGTGTCCACGCATATGTTCCTCCTCCTGAAGAAGGAGTGGCTGTGAGAGTGGTGCTTTCACCGGCGCAAATGGATGAGTTATTCACTGAAACGGTGGGCGTAGGATTAACAGTTACTGTGCTCGTTACGGTATTGCTACTGCACCCATTCAACGAATAATCTAGGGTGTACGAAGTTGTTGCAGATGGAGATACGATGATAGAACTGCTTGTTTCTCCTCCTGGTCCCCAGAGGTAATCGCCTCCTCCAAGGGAAGCCGAAGCGGTTAATGTTACAGTATCACCTTCGCAAATCGTTGGGGTATTGATCGTAACGGTTGGCACTAATCCGATGGTTATATCCATGGTGCTCGTATCGCAACCAAAGGAATTACAGACGATTAATTCGACGGTGTACGTCCCTGCGGAAGCGAAGCAAACACTGCCGGGATCTTGATTTGTAGAGCTTGCTGGATTTCCACCTGAGAATGACCATGCCCATGAAGTCGGGGAATCGGTGCTGCTGTCATTAAAGTCGATGCAATCACCTGCACATGACCCCGTTGATGTTGAGCTAATGATCGATGTCGGTGTTGATGTTGGTGCTTCATACCATTGCGCGATAAAATTCATCGGTCCACCTTCGGCTTGCGTATAGGCACCACCAGCAAAAAATGTTCCGTTCCACGACATGGCCGACTTCACGTATTCATCAATTCCGATACCGTCAAAGCCACCGCCCATGGCACTCCATGACGATCCATCCCATTTGGCAATTTTATTGGCAGGGACACCTCCAGCAGTAGTGAAGTATCCTCCTGCTATTAATTTACCATTGTATTCGTGTATCGCACGACAGTATTCGTTTAAACCTGTTCCGAGCGGTGTCCAACTTGAGCCATCATACATGGCAATACCCGACATATTGTAATCAACTACTCCTGCATTTCCGTCGATTAACTCAGGAAATTCTCCACCCATGTATAGGTTTCCGTCGTTGGGATTCACATAAAGTACACGAACCGTTTCGTTTACTCCTCCAACAAGATCAACCCCGAGGTTTCCTCCAATCCAAGAACTTGTTGCGCTGTTCCATTTTACCAATCCATCGCTCGGTGGATTGCCATCTACATTGTTAAAATCCCCTCCGACCCACAATTCGCCTTGAAAACTTGTCATACAGCGGACATCGTTGTCAAAAGTTGATGGGGTTCCTAATGAGACAAATTCATTTGCTGTTTCATCCCATCGTACTACTCTCGAACAAGGAACACCGTCAGCCTGGGTAAAATCTCCACCGATGTATAAATCGCCATTGTGAACAGTACATGTTAACACATCATTATTGAAACCATTGTCCAATGCACTCCAAGATGTTCCGTCCCAAACAGCGACACCATTACATCCAACGCATGGTTGAAAGTTATTCCAGAAATCACCGACAACAACGAGTTTTCCATTCCAAACACAACCTGCACGAGCTACAATTCCAACGCCTCCTCCTAGATCCGACCAGGAAGTTCCGTCCCAGGCAGCCACACGATTGAATGGGCTGTTAAAACTACCAAGATTGATGAGTTGGTTATTCCAAACAAGCATTCCATGACTACTGTTATTGGTTCCTCCACCTACGGATTGCCATGTTTGGGCAGATAATGGATGAGTAATCGAACAAAACGTCCATATAAATACAGCAAGGAAAAGGTTGAAGGGAGTTCTCATATCTGTAGTAGCATTTTAGGAGTAACATGTAAACTTACACATTATGACTCAAGACCATTGAAAATGGTTGCATCAAAATGAAGAATCACTAGCACTTCTAATTCGGAAGATACAATGTAGAATCTTTTAAAATTACACGCCTCGACTTTTCTTTATCTTGACATTTTAGTAAATTCGCGAGACTTTCAAGAACGTTAATAAAAAGAACAAAACGCATGGTATTTGATTTAGACATGATCAAGGAAGTGTATGCGAAATATCCGGAAAGGATAGAAGCAGCACGAAAAGTAGTAGGAAAACCCCTTACACTTGCAGAGAAAATTTTGTACACACACCTTTGGGATGGTGCAGCAACAACCGCTCACGAACGAGGTAATTCGTACGTAGATTTTGCTCCAGATCGTGTTGCTATGCAAGATGCAACGGCTCAAATGGCTTTACTTCAGTTTATGCAAGCTGGAAAAACAAAAGTGGCTGTTCCATCGACTGCTCACGCGGATCACTTGATTCAAGCGAGAGTAGGTGCTGACAAAGACTTGCAAGAAGGAATCAACAAGAACAACGAAGTATTTAACTTCTTGAGTTCGGTGTGTGATAAATACGGAATTGGATTCTGGAAACCAGGTGCAGGGATTATTCACCAGGTTGTATTGGAAAATTATGCATTCCCTGGAGGAATGATGATTGGTACTGATTCACACACAGTAAATGCTGGAGGACTTGGAATGGTCGCTATCGGTGTTGGTGGTGCTGATGCTGTTGACGTAATGGCGGGAATGCCATGGGAATTGAAAATGCCAAAATTGATTGGTGTTAAGTTGACAGGTAAATTAAACGGATGGACGGCTCCAAAAGATGTGATCCTTAAGGTTGCAGGAATTTTGACTGTAAAAGGAGGAACGGGAGCAATTGTTGAGTATTTCGGAGAAGGTGCAACAAGTATGTCTGCAACTGGAAAAGGAACAATCTGTAACATGGGAGCGGAAATTGGAGCAACAACTTCAACGTTCGGTTACGATGACTCAATGAGAAGATATTTAGCAGCTACAGGACGTCAGGAAGTAGTGGATGCAGCAGATCAAGTTGCTGAACACTTAACGGGTGATGCTGAAGTTTATGCAAACCCAGAAGCTTACTTTGATCAAGTAATTGAAATCAATTTGAGCGAATTGACTCCACATTTGAATGGACCTTTCACACCAGACTTGGCTACGCCAGTTGCTGAAATGAAAGAAAAAGCAAAAGAAAACGGATGGCCAACAGAAATTGAGTGGGCGTTGATCGGATCATGTACGAACTCTTCATACGAAGATCTGACGCGTGCCGCTTCCATCGTTGATGACGCTATCAAGAAAGGTGTGAAGGCAAAAGCTATTTTGGGAATTAACCCAGGATCAGAGCAAGTTCGTTTTACAGCTGAGCGTGATGGTTTGTTGGATACTTTCGAAAAATTAGGTTCTACACGCATCTTTACAAATGCTTGTGGACCATGTATTGGTCAATGGGATCGTGAAGGTTCTGAGAAGCAAGAGAAAAATTCAATTGTACACTCGTTCAACAGAAACTTCGCAAAACGTGCCGATGGTAACCCGAACACACACGCATTCGTTGCCTCACCTGAATTGGTAGCAGCAGTTGCATTGGCTGGTCGTTTAGATTTTAATCCAGTTTCAGATACGTTGACAAATGAAAACGGAGAAGAAGTGCTATTGGCAGAGCCAACTGGTTTCGAACTTCCTCCAAAAGGATTCGATGTAGAAGATAATGGGTATCAAGCACCGGCGGAAGATGGTTCTGGAGTAGAAGTAGTTGTTTCTCCAGATTCACAACGTCTTCAGTTGTTGACACCGTTTAAACCATGGGATGGTAAAAATATCAACGGAGCAAAATTATTGATCAAAGCATTCGGTAAATGTACAACGGATCACATCTCAATGGCTGGACCATGGTTGCGTTACCGCGGACACTTGGATAATATCTCAAACAACTGTTTGATTGGTGCAGTGAACGCATTTGGTGGAGCAACGAATGAAGTTGTAAACCAATTGACAGGTGAAAAAGGTGAAGTACCTGCAACGGCAAGAGCATACAAAGCAGCGGGTGTTCCATCAATCGTTGTAGGAGATCATAACTACGGAGAAGGTTCTTCTCGTGAGCACGCGGCAATGGAGCCACGTCATCTTGGTGTAGTTGCAGTGATCGTGAAATCTTTCGCTCGTATTCATGAAACAAACTTGAAGAAGCAAGGAATGCTTGGTTTGACGTTTGCAAATGAGGCTGATTACGATAAGATCAAAGAAGATGATACATTCAACTTTGTTGATTTGGAAGATTTTGCTCCTAAAAAGCAATTGACACTTGAGGTAGTTCACGCTGATGGATCGAAAGATACAATCATGTTGAATCATACGTACAATGAAGCACAAATTGAGTGGTTCAAAGAAGGTTCAGCCTTGAATTTGATCAAGAAAGAAAACGCGTAAGCGAAGAAGATCATACGATATATGAAACGCCTGGTTCTTGAGAATCGGGCGTTTTTTTTCGGGGGTACTCATCTTACGCAATGTGTACATATTGCAATTTCGCCATATTGCGAAATAGATACCAGAAAGTAAGAAAAACGGAGCGCTGATACCGTCTAAAAAATTCGAACACCAATCTGTAATTCCAAGTGTAAGGTAAGAACCTGTCCCATGCGAGTAAACGCTAAAAAACGATCGTCGTTGTGGAACTGAGCAAGCTCTGAAGCCAACTGTTTAACATTTTCACGAGTGGAAATGGTGTCGTTCTTCATGCGTCGCAATAAACTTTTCGTTTTTTGCTTGGTGGCCAAGTACCGTTTTCTCATCGCCACACGCTCCTGACGTTTGTATTGCTCAGCGGTTTCCGAAGACATTAACTCCTGCGCAAGCTTAACCATCGATATGTTGTCTGTGTAAAATTGAGGTAGGTAGATGTTTTTTCTTCCTTCGAACGACTGCTGGTCGAAATCCATGGCGCGCAAACGATATTGAATATTGTCGAAGTCTTGAGTAATTTCGACCACAAAGTTATACGCCCTCATATCGCCCAATAGTCGGGTAAAACAACGTTCATTGAATTTGACAAATTCCTTCGCAAAACGCATGCGGTTTTCAATTTTGACGCCTTCATGTTTTTTAAGGAACTCATCGCATGGAACACCAACTATATGATCCTCAATAAGTGTGTCCTTATCTACAAGAAATGAGATTTTATCTGGAGAGAAAATTTCCTCCAATTCGAGTCCGTAAACACGTGAGGCATCCGCTTTTTTGATATAATAGAAATCGTAGTTGTCGTTCAGTTCATTCACCACTTTGATCCTAAACGGTTTCGAGTTTCCAAAGGTGCAGAAGTCGATGTTCTCAATTTTCAGATAAGGAATTTTGTCACCGTCTGCAACCAACATTTCGTAAATTTCGATGAGTTTTTCATTCAGCCCTTCACGGTCGCTAGAATGGTAAATGACGCCACGCCAAAGCGTGTCGTGATCGTTTTTGTCAAAAATGGGAATCAAATCACGGTATCGAGTTAAGTCATCATAAGAAATGGGTAAGTTCACCAAACGATCATACTTGCTGAGATGTTCTTTTAGTTGCCCCTTTATTTTGTAAAATGGTTTTCGATATTCGATGTGATTGAATTCCATGCTTTTTGCGTCTAAACTTGATTTTTACTAGAACAAAGAACAGCATTCTATCTATGAATTCATAATCTCAGGAGTCTACATACTGAAACAGCTTGCTTATTTTTCCGGGTTGAGCCCAGTTCATGGTACCATCCATTTTTAAAGAGTGCAGGTAATGTTCAATCGCCGGATTTTTAAGAGCTTTTTGTACACGTTTGGCTTCTCTGAGATTGTTGAGCGGAATGTATGCTTGCAATGATTGATTGACTTGCCAATTGCCAGAAAATAAGGTGGGTTCGAATGTTTTTTTACCGAATGCTTGCCACACAACTTTGTGTTTAGCAAAATTGTACTTTCCAACACCCAGTAAGGCCCACCAATATCCACGATCACGCCAAGTTTGAATCAATTTGCCCTTGCGCGATTTTAACTCGGACATGTGCAGTTCTAAATAAGACCAAAGCAGAGGATGTTGTTGAATAACATTTAGTTGTAATGGCTTCCCGATTTTTGAATAGGGGAGAAGCACCCATTTTTTTGGTGCGGGACTCGCTTTCGGCCCGAAATTTTCTGATACAAGTAAAGGAAAAACAAATTCCTTTGGTAGCAGGTGCTTATTGTTGAGCAAGCAAGTATCCTGATCTACATCTTTGTAAGAGTTGAAAAAGAATAAGCTATTGGCTCCAGAGGTATTTACACCTTGTCTTGGCTTGGATTTTTTGTGTAACGGAATGGGCTCGAATTCAAAAAGAGGTGGACGAGAAATTCGATTAAAAACACTCAATGGTCCATTTTGAGAAAGTAAGGGAGAACCACTTTCTTTGATCCATTTATTTTCAACTTTACGCCAATACGGAATAGGAAAATGTGTGGTTTTGTCTCTCTTATAGTGAACCAACCCATGTCGGGTGGAGATATCAGAGAAGAGCTGAGTTCCTTCGAAATCATACACTTCTTCCAAGGAAAACTGTACTCCCTTTGCTCGAAAATATCGGAATCGATTGTGGGCACCGTCATTAAGAAGTAGAGAAAGTGGCTGAAAAAAATAAGCGTCTCCGTGAGGTTGTAGAAAATCTACAATGGTTTTTTGAATGACAAGCGCTGCAATATCGATGCGGGAGTTTCCCAACAGAATCTTTTGTGTGCTCTCAACCAGTCCGTACTCTAGAAAAAGTGGCTTCAACTGTTCTTTGTAGTGATCAGGAAGCTTTGTGAAATTCATCCAAGGTGGATTTCCAAATATAATGTCATATTTCTTAGGTGGAAGCTGAAAGATATCGCTACATGTAAAGTTCGATTTCATGTCCACCTGATACTCGGTTTGGAATCGGCTTATGGCTTCTTCGAAGAGCGTTTCGTTTAACTCGTTTCCAAATAGATTTTGAATGGGAAGATCCTGGATGTTTTCGCCCTGTTCAATGCCTATTTCAATTAATGCTGAAAGGAGATTTCCGTTACCCATGGTTGGGTCTAGAATTGTGGCTCCGGCTAACCATTTTTTATAAATGTCGAATTTCTCGCAGGCGAACATCGCCCAATCTTGAGGTGTGAATATCACCCCAATTCGATAAGAGTTGGTACCGTTGGTCATTTTAGCAGAGTATGAACTCTGAAAATATACGACTAATTATTGGCTTTGGCTTGTTTTATAAGCTTTATAAGCTCTTCGGGAGTGTAATAGATTGATCTCTTGTACCTTTTGTATTTTTCGGTTGCTTTGGACGTATTTAACACGTAATCTTCCCAATCGTACAACTGCCAACCGAGTCCTTTTTTGATCGTCATGCGATCAATTTCTGCTTCAAATTTGCGCTTCCCTTTTTTGCTTCCGTAATTAAAAAGTCGCCCAAGAATGCCCCAGAAATTTCGCTTGGAATAATCGATGATGTGATTCAATTCATGACCTAAAACACCTACTGCGCCATTGAAGCCAACTTGATCAATTGTCGCAACGCTGTCTTTCGTGTTCGGCTTGATGCGAATAACGTATTTTCGCTTCGATCTTTTTCTGAAAAGCGACCCGACTTTTGGACGTGCATTGAGTGACGCCTTGATGTTCGCATAGCGAAACTCAATGTAAGTGCTGTCCAGTTCAGGATAATACGAAAGAGCGGTATAGATTTCTGTATTGAGCGATGGAATGATCTTCTTTTGATAACTCATACTATTCTCGATCGAATCAACATGACTTGCACACACCAAACTGTCGAGGAAACGAACCTGTTCTACTTGTCCGTATGCAGTAACGGAAAGTGTCCATGTGAATAGAAATAAATATGTCTTGGGTAAATTCCTCAATTGTTAGTTGTGGTAAGTTCTAAAGATTTCGATTAATCGCTCTGGTGGGACAATGTTATTCTCATAATTGTGCATCTCGTTCAATACAGAGCTTGTAGCAGCGGGGTGAAGTCCCATTCGAATTCCCGCACTTTTGATGTAGTTGAGCTCTTCTTCACCAATTTCCTTATCTACGTTCATTAAGAGAATTAAGCGTTGAAGTTGTAGGATACGCTCGGCTTCAAACTTGGGCGGTTGGAACTGGATGTTTTCTTCAAAAATCTGCTTAAAATCTTCCTTTGTAACACCCATCTGAGCCGCAATGGCCAATAAAAACTGAAACTCTTGCTCCTTGAAGTTGTCGTCGGACTGCGCCAATTGTACGAGTTGAGCAAGTAAACCGAGTTTTTCGTTCTTTTCTGACATAAATGAAACGTGTCTGCGTAGTTTGAATGAATTGTCTAATCATTCAAAGATAACTTTTTTGAGTGAGTGTTCATTTCGCTCAATGATTCCACAAAAAAAGCGCTCGTTTTTCAACGAACGCCATTTCCAATCCCTTTCGGATTGTTCGGATCACCTTGCAGGCTTAGTTGTTGGCGGTTTGTATCTTCTGATAAGCTATCAATGGAATGCTAATGAGTGCTAATCCAGCTATTCCCACAAGTAAACCGATGTTGGCTCCTGGCCAATGCATAATTTTGAATAAAACGGCTAAAGTGGAAATGCTTGCGAATAGAGCCGTAAGGCCAATGGTTAATGTTCTCATGTGCTACTGTTTTATGCCAGTTTTGGCGGTTTATACTCATACAATGAGAACAAAGAAGAAAGTAACAGACTTGATTCAATTATTTAGAAAGAATAGCGAAAATGTGTTCGCATACGGCTTTTAGACCGCTGGGTAGATCAGATTCGTACCATGGCTGTTTAGCTCCAAATGTGTGCTGTTCATTTGGAATTCGAATAAGTGGAGTGCCTGCCCACAAAGCAATCACTTCTCCTTCTTCTATGCGAACGGAAGTATCATTTTCTCCGTGTATCACATGGATAGGCACATGAGTGTGTTTGCAATAATACTCGATATTCAGACGATCCTCGTTTTGAACAAAGTCTTCATACTGAGAATACGCATGTGGCATTTGTTGTTGAGTGCGGCCATTTGTTCTGAGGTAAACTCCGTCTGATTTCCACTTTTCCAACGCTTCTCCCTTAGGGAATCGTTTTCCAATATCAGAAATAGGAGCCAGCGCAATAATTTTTGAAATGGATGGATGTTGAGATTGAAGTAACACCATTCCTCCGCCTCTGGAATGACCCAAAAGAATAATCTCATCGATGTCCTTTATTTCGTTCTGTGCCAATTCAATGATACACTCCATATCAATTAATTCTTTTGAATAGGCGTTTTGAGAAAATGCTTCGAGATCTGGGAAGTCGATACCATTTTCGGCTGTTCCTCCGTTATGGCTGATATTATATTTCAAAAAGCCATAACCTTGCTTTACGAAGTAAGATTCCATTAAATTCCAGGCGCCCCAATCTTTGTAGCCCATGTAGCCATGACTAAAAATGATCAGCACCCCATTCCAGTTTTCAGGAATGGAGAGATCATACAAACTTACTCGTCCTGAAGCACCTGTGTACTTCCGATTGCTTTCTGAAATTCTTTGCATCTCCGAAAGTTACGAAGTGGATTTCAATTTTGAAGGCTCCAAAGGTGAATAAATCCGTATCTTCGCTGCACATGAGTAGAGTACTTGTTCTTTTAGTGGGAGTAACGATCCTGTTATCGAGTTGTAATTCCGATAGTCGTCACCGCTTCGTAGGTGGAGAACTGACCGTCTATTATTTTGATCAATCTGAAGCGTCAATAGCGAAAAAAGTGGCATTTTTCTGGAAAGAAAACGGTTTCTTAAGTGGAGAACAACAGGATTTACAAATTCGAAAAGTAAACAAACGTTTTGTTGTATCGATGATTGCAAAGGAACCCAAAAAGGTAAAGGACATGCCCATCGAGGAGGTGCAGTTGTTGGCACAACTCAAAAAGAAACTCTACACAGAAGTATTCAACGAAGAAGCATTTACCCTAGAAATATGTAACGACCGTTTCGAAACGGTTTACACTGTAGAATAATGAAGATATCTGCATCTATTTATAGCGATAAGAAACGCCCGCTTGAGGAAGTAATCGAGGATTTGGTTCAACATCAAGTTGATTTACTACACGTCGATTGCAATGACGATTTGAGCGTATTTGAGGACATTCAGAAAATTAGAGAATTGTGCTCAATCCCAATTGATTTACACATCATTACGGAAGAACCTTCTAAGTACTACACTCTCTTGATTGAGAACCCTGTGGAATACGTGACATTCCAATATGAGGACTTGAAGGAGCCGCTGGAAATTCCTTCTGAAGTGACGGGGAAGAAGGGAATCGCTGTGATCACACCAACGCCTGTCACTATTTTTGAGAACTACACAGATTTCGATTTCATTCTGATAATGGCAACCATTCCAGGACAGAGTGGAGGAAAGTTTGATACAATCAATTTTGGTAAAATTCGAACATTCAGGA
The DNA here is from genome assembly GCA_041582905.1 of Crocinitomicaceae bacterium. GTDB lineage: Bacteria > Bacteroidota > Bacteroidia > Flavobacteriales_D > Crocinitomicaceae > UBA4466. The sequence continues at coordinate 11,335 of JBFHGY010000039.1, forward strand.
ATTTGTATCCGGGTAAATCCATTCACGTAGATGGTGGAGTAAATGCGGAAGTGTCATTCATTTTGAGAAACATGGGGGTGACAAGCTCTGTTTCTGGTTCTTATCTGTTCAACGCGTCAAGCATTGGTCATGCACTAATGAACTTAACGAAGCGAGAGGTGGAGTCGCATTACAGAATTTCTGATTTTATGATTCCCTTGAGTGAAAGTCCGTTCGTGAAAGAGTCAGACTTGTCC
>JBFHGY010000040.1:0-11460 GCA_041582905.1 Crocinitomicaceae bacterium
GTTAATGGCACTGGCGCTGCACAACTCGCGAGAAAAACGCCCACAAAAAGAAATAATACGTACTTCATGCTTTAATTTTTTGTCAAATATACTTAAATACTCTACTCCAATAATAATGCCTAATTCCAAAATTTCATTAAATCCGCAAAAATGAGCAGGTTTGAGATGAAAGGATGATCAATTTCACGATCTCGGAACAACTCGTTTCAACTTGCGAAAGGGAATGTCTATTTTTGATCAAATTTTTGCATTCATGAAAACCATCGTTGAGAAATTAACCTTCAATCCCTTTCAAGAGAACACCTACATTGTGCATGATGGGACATCGTGTGTGATCATTGATCCAGGATGTTTTAACCGTACGGAAGAAGAGACTTTGGTTCAATTTATTGAAGCGAATGAACTCACGCCTGCAGCAGTTTTACTTACGCACGGACACTTGGATCATATCGCTGGATTGGATTTCGTGAACCGAACGTATGGAGTGGATGTTTACTTGCAAGAAACCGATTTATTTACCTTTCGTGGATCGCACATCGCTGCGAACTTGTATGGATTGCGTGGATTCATTCAACCTGAAGAACCCAATAAATTGTTGAAAGGAGATGAGATTTTGATCTTCGGAGACATGGAATTTCAGGTTTTATTTACGCCAGGACACTCGATGGGGCATGTGGTGTACTATAATAAGCAAGATGGTTATGTCATCAATGGCGACGTTCTAATGAGAGGAAGTCATGGACGAACGGACTTACCTGGTGGAGATTACCCTACACTGAAACGCAGTATTACGGAAACGATGTTTAGCCTTCCCGACGAAACCGTTGTGTATAGCGGTCATGGCCCCGAAACATCCATTAGCATTGAAAAACAAATTAACCCGATTCTTCATTTTTAAGTAAAGAACGAAGCTCTGAGGCATAGAAATACGCTCTTTTCAGCAGAAATTCCTACCTTCCTATTTCATGAATAGCTCAAAACCGATGGATTCATTCTTATCAGAAACCTTACTTATTTCTTATTCGCCCGATGCAGCTGAAAAAACGGTGTACGAGAGTATTGAGGATATTATATTTCAGCAAAAGAAAAATGAGATCAACTGGGTGAACACCTATGGGTTAGATCATTACAAGGAATTTCAAAAGATCGTTCGCCAAAACGAATTGGATGATTTCATCATTAAGTTGCTGCAAGATGACAGTCACGCCAATAAAGTGATTGAATTGAACAATCTGCTCTTCGTCTCGTTGCGTGTTCTAAAAACAGAAAACAAGGACCTCGACGACGAGATGATGCACTTCATTGTTGGGAAAGACTTTGTGTGGAGCATTCAAGAGAAACACGGTGATCATTTTGGGTGGATTCGTGAGCGCATAGATCAAAACACGGGAATCATCCGAAAGAAAAAAGCCGATTACCTCTTGTTCTTGTTGATTGAATCGATCATTGACAACTATCAGGATAAATACATCGCTTCTGCAGAAGTCAGAATTGACCAAATGAATACTTCCAACGTAAATCCTACACCAGAATTCACAAGTGAAGTGGAGAATTTGAAGCAGCATTTATTTCAATTCAAACGCGCTACCATTAGCTTGAGAGATACCATCATCAAATTGGAAAAAGTATCCGTTGGAGGATCAAAAACACCCTACTTCTCCGAGCTAAAAGAACAAGTGAACAACCTTATTTCTGATATCGATTTCGATTTGCAAGAACTGGAAAGTAAGATGAACATGATCTTCAGTATTCAAGGACATCGTTTGAATGAAGTGATGAAAACCTTAACCATTTTCTCGGTGATCTTTATCCCGTTGACCTTCATCGCTGGGATTTACGGAATGAATTTTAAGAACATTCCCGAACTCAATACAGACTACGGTTACTTTGTGTTATTGGGTGCCATGGTGCTGATCACGCTTTTGAGCTTGTGGATTATTAAGCGAAAAAAGTGGTTTTAGCACAAATTCATTGTTGATTGCCGTTGCTCAGTTTCGAATTTCGCTACCTTTATCCCCATGCGCATTGCAGTGAATACTCGTTTCTTGCTTCCTACCAAAATGGAAGGCTTCGGCTGGTACACGTATGAAGTAACGAAGCGCATTGTAGAGAATCACCCTGAGCACGATTTTATCTTCTTTTTTGATCGAAAATACGATGAACGATTTGTGTTCGGACCGAATGTAACGCCCGTTGTGTTAAATCCTCCCGCGCGGCATCCTATTTTATTTCGCATTTGGTTCAATTATTCAGTGAAGCGCGCTTTGAAGAAGTACAAAGCGGACGTTTTTTTCTCACCTGACGGTTTTTTGTCGCTCAAGACGAATGTCCCACAGATTGGTGTGATCCACGATATCAATTTTGAGCATCATCCAGAAGATATTCCCACTTCAGCCAGAAACTATTTGAAGAAATACTTCCCAAAATTTGCTCGGAAAGCCACTCATTTGCTTACCGTTTCTGAATACTCCAAACAAGATATTTGCGCAACATATTCCATCGATGAAAGTAAAGTAACCGTTGCATGGAATGGGGCCTCCGATGCATTTCAACCGATTTCTGATGACCACAAAGAAGAAGTGCGACAGCGTTACGCCCAGGGCAAGAAATACATCGCGTTTGTGGGAGCATTGCATCCGCGGAAGAACGTTAAGCGATTGATTGAGGCATACTCTTCGATTCTCCAAACAAATCCGCATTTCGACTACGAATTGATGATTGTGGGAGAAACCTTGTGGAAACGTTCGGGCTACGACTTGAATGTGGATGAACAAACGAAAGCACACATTCACTTTACTGGACATTTATCCTTGGATGAATTAGCACAAGTTGTTGCAGGAGCATCTGTTTTTGCTTTTGTACCCTACTTCGAAGGCTTTGGAATTCCGCTTGTAGAAGCGATGCGTTGTGGAACACCCATCTTATCAGGAAACCGTACGTCTCTACCAGAAGTAGCAGGTGACGCTGCACTGTATTGCGATCCCTTCAACGTAGATGATATTGCCGAAAAGCTGTCGGAAATATGTTCGAATGAAGCACTTCGCGAGGAACTCTCTCAAAAAGGTCTCGTCCGAAGTAAACTGTTTTCCTGGGATCAATCAGCAGATATCGCCTGGAAGGCCATTGAAGATGTCCTTTCGAAAAAGGCTTAGTAATACGGAGAGATCATTAGGTAAACGACCACACCACTCGCCGCCACAAATACCCAAATTGGGAATGCAAAGCGTGTCCATTTCTTGTGACGCTCGAAATCTCCCGTCCATGCCCACAAATACGTGAGTAACACCAATGGAATTACGGCAACACTTAGTACAATGTGCGTCACTAACAACGGATAGTAGACCATTCCGTATTCTCCACCATAAGGCGTTGGATCGGATGTAATGTGGTATGTGATGTAGCACAAAAGGAAAAGCAACGAAAGCACCAAACTTGTACGAATCAACAAGGCGTGCAAGCGCATATTTCGCTGTTTAATGGCCACTAAAGCGAACACTAGTAATAAGGCTGTCGCTCCATTTATTGCCGCGTAGATTGGTGGAAGGAATGAAAAATCAAGTCCATCAATGCGCAATGAGAACAATGCCGCTACCGCAATTGGTACAATGATCGAAACCGCATAAATTAGTTTCTTCGCCTTCGCGATTTTAGTTGGATCCGTCAACTCCATACTCATACTTCAATAGTTTTCGCAAATCTTTTTCTAATCGATTCACATCTTCCGTAGATGTCCCAATGTAAACCCCTCTCACAATTCCCTCTTTGTCAACCAACGTAATGGCATCTGAATGCGCGTATCCTCCCGGAGAAAGTTCATCTGAGTTGACATGAACCATAAACGAGTTTACCCCAAGCTCATGCGTTTTGGCTTCATCTCCTGTTAGAAACTGCCAGTTCTTCGTGTCAATTCCATGATCTTTGATGTATTGTCTCAAAACGCTTGGTTGATCATTCGTTGGATTGATCGAAAAAGAGATAAATTGAATCTCATCTTCCAAATCCTTCGTCATGACCTGAACGCGTTTCATTTGCGCCGTCATCGGTGGACAAATAGTCGGGCACGATGCGAAGAAAAACTTCGCTACCCAGATTTTTCCTTTCATGGACTCAGATGTAACAACAACTGAATCTTGATTGAGGTAGGAAAAGGCAGGAATCGTTGCGAAGGTTGTATCCGCAATTTCTACTCCGTCAACTACTTTGTAGGTGATGTCATGATTTCCAATCATTGGAAGCACTCTCACCTTCTCCTCGTCACCACAAGCGCTGATTACCAACGCTACGACCGCTATCATCCAGATACTTCTCCACTTCATCATTTCCCCTGACTCTTTTTCTTCTTCTCCTTATCGTAGACTTTTTGAAGCAAGGCCACGTGTTCTTTCATACGACGAACCATTCCTTCTGAATCGCCTGGCAACACCATGCGTAGGTGATTCTTTTTATCAGCCAACAACATTAACTCTTGATACCCTTCACCTCCGAAAGCATCATCGCCCGTTTGAAGCAAGGTTTGTCCATTATGTTCGATATCATAAATGGCTCTGGAATCACCTGAAGCCACATACCAAATGTCTGGATCGTAATCTTCCACACGATCTTTGAGCATATCCGAAACTTGCTTTACATCCTGAACAGGGTTTCCATTTCCGTCGGTAACAAACGAGATGATGCGTACCGAGCCTAATTTCTTCTTGCTCTTTCGTACATTTTGGAAGATGTGTTGATTCACATGCCAGAATGAAATTCCGCAACTATCCGGACATTTCGGTTGAAGAACATTGATGAGAACCACATTGTTCTTGAAGTCTTTCGAGGTGAATTTCCTCCCTCGAGCATCCGTAAATGAATAATCTACGAGTTGACCATAGTCGTCTGGAACCTTGAATTTATGCTCGCAGCTGCGTGCACTAAACAAGGAAAAGAGGACCAAAAAAATAGCCGGACCGAATAAAATCGACAATGCGAGTATCGATTTTTTTCGTCCGGCAGAAGTTTTACTTGCCATTTACTTAAGCTTTATGCTCCATGCATCGCCCACGTTTCACCGATGGCGGTTCCTTCATAAAGAGCAATGAAAATCAAGTAACTCATAAAGATGAAGTAAGGAACTAAAATCACATACTTCAATGCTTTTCGCTCATCTCCAAGGTGCATAAATACCAATACGATGTACCCAGCCTTCAACAAAGTCATGATGATGAAAGACCATTTTACGTACGGCCAAGCACCTGTTCCTTGCTTGATCATCGCACCCAATGCCACTTCGATAATTGTAATCGCCGTAAGGAGTGCTGTTACTTGCCAAATTTTCTTACGAATCTTCTTTCCTTGCTCCTCACTGTGGTGAGCATCCAATGAATATTCTATAACGTCGTCTCTTAACATAATTCCGTTGATTTTCTATTAAACAAGGTAGAAGAAGGTAAATACGAATACCCAAACAAGATCGACAAAGTGCCAGTACAATCCTGTCTTCTCAACCATTTCGTAGTGTCCGCGTTTGTGGTACACTCCTCTGATTACTCCTAAACAAATGATGATATTGATGATCACCCCTGAGAATACGTGGAATCCGTGGAACCCAGTAATGAAGAAGAAGAACTGACCGTATTGCTGTGGTCCGTACTCATTCTGCTCAAGGTTTGCACCGTAAATCACACGTCCTTTCGTTCCTGAGTTGACAACGTCGTTGTACAACTTAGCCGCTAGTTCGTGATTATCGACTTTATCACCCGTTTTGTACTCTCCACCATCTTTTTTGATGATGAGTTCCATGTGTTCGTTTTCTTTCTTAGAGATCTTTGCTTTCGATCCGTCGTGCAATGTAATTACATTGTCTTTTACATGACCAGCTGCAACTGCGTGACGGTACTCTTCATCCAAGTTCATGTCATCCGCAGTAATTTGATCATCTACTTTGTGATGAGCTCCTGCTTCAAAAATTGTGAAGTTCTCTACTTCTCCGAAGTGACCTTTTACGATTGCCATCGATCCATCAGACAATTCTACTTTTCCGAATTCAGAACCGTGGATAAAGTGAGACCATTCCCATGCTTGAGATCCTACGAAGAAGAATCCTCCGATGATGGTTGCGATCATCCACTTCACCACTCCTTTTTTGTCCATTCGGTGACCAGCTTCTACTGCCAATACCATTGTTACCGAAGAAACGATCAAGATGAACGTCATCAAGGCAACGTAGATCAATGGGTAACCGTGACCTAAGAAAGGTAACGAGTTAAACGTTTCTTCACCAATTGGCCAAGCCTCTTGACAACCGTGTCGAGTTAAACCATACGCAACTAGTAATCCTCCAAACGTCAATGCATCTGACACAAGGAAGAACCACATCATTAATTTACCGTAGCTTGTACTAAACGGAGACATTTGTCCACCCCACAAGGTTTTGGAGTCTATCTGTTTCGAAGCATGTCCTGCCATCCTGAAAAATTTTTATGCAAGTTTAATGAATAAAAAGCAAAAATAGTAACAAAAAGACCCACAATAGCCCTAAAAAGTGCCAGAAAATTCCTGTCATTCTTAGTTTGATTGTATTGTCTGCGTTTATTTTACCTGTAAATGAGAAGATTACAGCCCTCACCAAAAAGAGCACCGTAATAAGAACGTGTAGTAAATGGGCAAATGTGATAATGTATAGGAAGGATGATGCAGTATCATACGACTCCATTGCCTTCACTTGAAGATATGGATCCAACTTGGCTCCTTGATACATCAACTCACGGTCTTCGTAGGACACTTCTTTTCCTTTATAGTAGACATGGAAGTCTTTTCCCATTTCTCCTTTTACGTAGAAATCACCTCGACCATCACAGATATTAATGGCCAAATCGCGTAATCGCTCAGAATCGAGCATACTCAACTGTTCTCCTTTGTGCGTAAACAACTGTCCATCTTTTAATGAGAGCTCACGATTCTTGAATAAGATTTTGTATTTCCCGTATTCTTTCGCATCGAACTCCATTTCTTCATTTGGAGTCGTAAATTGTTTCATGAAGGCTTGCAAATCACTCATTTCATCCTTCGTCATTTCTTTTCCGCTGATGAAGAAATCGTTTCCATTTACTTCCACGAACTCTTCTCCTTTTTGGATCTCAAAGTAATCACCGTAACGTCCATCTGTTACAACAATTCGGTTGAAGCTAAAGAATACTCCGTTATCCACGAGTTGTCCATATCCTCTGAATTGAAAGTACACAAATGCGATCCCAAGCACGAGTGTAATTCCCATCATAGATTTCAAGCCTCCTGTGTTTCCAACTTTTGCGAAACGCGTTCCCAAAATGAGCGTTAAACTACTCAGGACGATGATACAGGTACTAATCCAAAAGGCATTCGGCATCGGCACTTTGAGCCAGAATGAATCTCCCATACTTACTACGTAAGCGGAGATCAGTCCTGCAAAAAACATCACGACACTAAAAATCCCCACGTAAACGAGGTTCATTTTTGCCTTTCCCATTTGTTCTTGATTCCCATCATTGATGGGTTGATTTGTTTGATTGTTGTTGGTTGTTTCTTCTTTCATAACACTTGTTTATGGCATGAATCCCTCCACTTTATCAAACACATATAAGAACTGAATGACTGGGAGGTATAAAAATGAGGCAAACATTACTCTACGCGCATCCTTATCGTCGAGCGTGAGAAATAGTTTGTATGAATACAGAAAAAAGGCTGCTCCGAGAACGATGGCCAAAATCATCGAGGTGAGACCTGTCCACCCGAGAATCCACGGCATTACGCTAAATGGAATGAGGAGCAATGAGTACAATGCAATTTGAAATGCCGAATTTTTTGATTTTCCCTGACTAGAAGGAAGTAAGGAGAATCCTCCTGCTTTGTAATCGTCATAAGCCACCCATGCAATTGCCCAAAAATGTGGGAATTGCCATGTAAATTGAACGAAGAATAATACGCCAGGTACTAAATCAAATGAGTTCGTGTAGGCAATAGCTCCGAGCATTGGCGGAATGGCTCCTGGAAATGCTCCTACAAATACAGCCCATGGTGTTTTACGTTTGAGCGGAGTATACATGAACACGTACGAAACAAAAGCTGCTAAACCAAGTAGTGCCGATGATAAATTGAGCATGTACAAGAGCGCTGTTCCCACTAAAAGACAAACGATGACAACAATGTACGCTTCATTCACGGTCATCTCGCCTTGTGGAAGCGGACGCTTCGCCGTTCGCTTCATTTTTTTGTCGAGTTCTCGCTCCCAAATTTGATTGGAGCCATTTGATGCAGCTGTTACCAATGTTCCACCTACAATCAGGAATAGGAGCTCCTTCCAATCGGAACCACCGACGAACAGGTAACCAGAAATTGCTGAAACGACCACTAATGCGGACAAACGGAACTTCGTAAAAACCAAATATGATTTCACCTTGCTGGGCGCTTTTTCTGCTCGCTGTGTCTTGTCCATGAAGGCTTTTTTTGCGACTACAAAAGTAGTGTTTTTTTAGAGATTAATATGTCTTGCGTGTTACATTCAGGTCGATTTATCGAATTATTGGATAGTGCGAGATTGGATTGTCTCGAGCATCAGGGATTTCGACCCCGCTCAGTCCTCAAGTTGGTTGATTGGATATGAGCCAAAAAAAAGAACTCACCCCGCAGTGGAATGAGTTCTTGTATCGTTTTATTATCTATTTCTTAGAGGATCAACATTGCATCTCCGTAGGAATAGAATTTGTATTTCTCTTTGATTGCGATGTCGTATACTTCCATCATCAAGTCGTGTCCTCCGAAAGCAGAGATCATCATCAACAATGTTGAAAGTGGCGTATGGAAGTTCGTGATGAGTGCATCCGCAATGCTGAAATCGTATGGAGGGAAGATGAATTTGTTTGTCCAACCTTCGTAAGGCTTCAACAATCCGTCTGTTGATACAGAAGTCTCAATTGCACGCATAGATGTTGTTCCCACCGCAAATACTTTCTTACGGTTTTTCTTCGCTTTGTTCACGACATCCGCACATTCTTGCGTGATGATCATTTGCTCAGAATCCATCTTGTGCTTCGTCAAGTCTTCCACTTCTACAGGGCGGAATGTTCCCAATCCAATGTGCAAAGTAACCTCAGCGAAATCCACTCCTTTCAATTCAAGGCGTTTCATCAACTGACGTGAGAAGTGCAATCCTGCTGTTGGTGCAGCTACCGCTCCTTCTTCTTTCGCGTAGATTGTTTGGTAACGTTCGTCATCCAATTTTTCTACGTCACGCTTGATGTATTTTGGAAGTGGCGTTTCTCCCAATTCCGTAATTTTTTGCTTGAATTCTTCGTACGGTCCATCAAACAAGAAACGCAAAGTACGTCCACGTGATGTTGTATTGTCGATTACCTCAGCTACCAATGATTCATCATCACCGAAGTACAACTTATTTCCGATTCTGATTTTACGCGCTGGATCAACCAAAACGTCCCACAAAAGACTTTCGCGGTTCAACTCTCTCAAAAGGAATACCTCAATTTTCGCACCTGTTTTCTCCTTGTTCCCAAACATACGAGCTGGAAAAACTTTGGTGTTGTTCATGATCATTACATCGTCTTCTTCAACATAGTCAATGAGATCTTTAAACAATTTGTGCTCAACTTTTCCTGTGTCACGGTGAACCACCATTAGTCTGGCTTCATCACGGTTATCACTTGGGTATTCTGCGATTAACTCCTCCGGTAATTCGAAGTTAAACTGAGATAATTTCATTTTGTTCATAACGCCGCTTGCTTTGTTTTTGTTTCCGAAATGATGTGTTTTTCAATTCGGGGCAGCAAAGATAAGAAAGATTCTGTTTTAGGAAGTTGGAAAGATGGATTCGATTATTTGAGGGGGTGACTTCGGCTCCATTTCGGCAGGCTCCATGCAGCGCGTTCAGTCACCGAAATGCCCCTTAAAAATGGAAAAACGGGAGCTAGGTACGTCGTTGTGTTATGAACGAATAAAATCAATCCACTCATCAACAGTCTTGGCGTCTTCCACTGAAAAATCACCAGACACCGTTCTACGCAGTTCGATAAGCGTCCCTCCTGAGTTCAACTTTTTCCCGAAATCACTCGCAATGGAACGAATATATGTTCCTTTACTGCAGGTCACTTCAAATTTTATCTCTGGGAGTGCTGAAGCATCAATCTTGAAGTCTTCGATGGTGATCGTATTTGATTTCAAAATGACTTCTTTTCCTGCTCTTGCCAAATCATAGGCTCGTTTTCCGTCAACTTGTTTTGCTGAGAAAATTGGTGGTACTTGTTGTTGTTCGCCAATAAATGATTGACGTACTTCCTCCAGCGCTTCAGGTGTAATGTGATCAACTGGAAATTCCTGATCGAATTCCGTTTCCAAGTCGTATGATGGCGTCGTTTTTCCCAACAAAATCGTTCCTGTGTAGGTTTTCGTTCCGACCATGATGTCGTTGATCTTCTTGGTATGCTTTCCGATGCATAAAACCAGCAGTCCAGTAGCTAATGGATCAAGTGTTCCCGCGTGTCCCACTTTGATTTTCTTCACACCCAAGACCTGCTTCAGGTTCCAGCGAATCTTGTTCACTACATCAAAAGATGTCCAATTCAATGGTTTATCCACCAAGATGGTGCTTCCAGCGGCAAATTCTTTAATGTCTGACATATTATTATGAAACGAATGACCAACAAATGGTCGCGATTCCTGCTGCGAAGCAGTAGTAGGCAAAATAACTGAGTTTACTTCTCTTCACGAGTTTGATCATCCATGTACATGCGATAATCCCGACGATGAATGCTGTGGCAAATCCTGCCGCGTAGACACTACCCGAGATTTCCGAGTTCGCCACTTCTTGAGAGAACTCCGGACTCAAAACGTCTTTTGCTACTTTCCCTAGAATCAACGGAACGACCATAAGAAATGAGAATCGCGCTGCCTTTTCTCGGTCAATTCCCAAAATCACCGATGTTCCGATGGTTGAACCTGAACGGGAAATTCCTGGAAGAATGGCAATCATTTGAGCAATTCCGATCAAAAGAGCATCTTTGAACCCAACGGACTTATCAGTTTTTCGAGCGCGTTCTGCAACGAATAAGATTAATCCAGTTACAATCAGCATCAATCCAACTAGGAGGATTTTCCCACTGAAAAACGATTCGATGAAATCATCAAAGAAAACACCCACAACAGCTGCGGGAATCATCGAAAGAATAATTTTCATTGAGAACAAAAATTCTTCATTCACTTTGAATTGGAACAGACCTTTAATGATTCGGGCTACTTCTTTCCAAAATACAGCAATGGTACTCAAAGCTGTTGCAAAGTGCAGCACAACCGTCATCATCATACTCGATTCACCCGACAATTCCTGACCTTGGATCGCCTTCATGATTTCAAGGTGTCCACTGCTACTAACGGGTAAAAACTCGGTTAATCCCTGAATGATTCCGAGGATAATCGCGTCTAGAAAACTCATGAAAA
>JBFHGY010000041.1:0-11184 GCA_041582905.1 Crocinitomicaceae bacterium
AAACCAAGTCTATAGAAGCTGTTCTTGTCGCAAGCGGACCGGAGTTGTATGCACTTCAGTTGATAAAAGAAGTGATGTCCGACTCCTCAATTCCTTCGGGTCTTCATATTATTCATACGACGTCTGAAAACTTTCCGAATCAATGCAAAGGAAGCTGGAAAGAAAAGGACGAGCTCATTCGCAATGCAAAGAAAATCATTTCCTATTCTGGCTACTCCACATTAATGGATTGCCTAGAATTAGAAGTGGAAACGCAATTTAGATCAACGAAGGGACAGGCCGAGCAAGAGTACTTACTGGATGTTTGGAAGAATAGGAGGTGAGCACAACTTGTTGTGAAGTCTTAAAAACTACTGTTTAAAGATTTTTTGAGAACTACCGTCGCTATACACATGAATTTGCACACCTGGAGTATCGTGAGTGATTTCTTGTCCAAGTAAATTCACGATGCGAACGAGTTGTACATTCAGTTCTGTATCATCAATGGATACAATCTTGTTAAACGTTTTCGTAGATCCATCGAAATCCGTTTGACTCAAGCGATAGTAATTCATCACACCATCTTCGTATCCACGATCCAAGAAAGAGTAGCCAATCATATCTTGACTGTTCCCAGCCGCTGGTTCAATCGAAACAACGTCCCATTTTTGGAGATCAGTACTGCGTTCCAGTGTGAAAAATGAAGAGTTGATCTCTGTTTGAGTTTGCCAGAACAAAAGGTTTTCATCTTCAATACGTTTTCCTGCAAAGTTTATGAGCTCAACAGGTAAAATTACAATTGGACACGTTGCAGCGTTCGGGTTTCTCATCAGTACAAGCCAAGCCGCATTTGCTGCATTATTCGGAAGTCCTGGGCTTTCCGTTCCTGCAGAAACAGGTCCAGAACTCCACTGAGCAGGGTCAAAGAAGTTTCCATCGTTAAACCATCCCATCATTCCGCTTCCACTTCCAGTGAAAAGTTTGAGATTATGCGGACCTCCCGACATTTCAGATCCACCGTAGGAAACACCATGGTAATAAGTCCCATCAGGATTTCTTACTTGAATGGCATCACCGCTATTTCTTAGACTCAATGGCCCCCATCCGTTCAGAGGAGCTGTAGCATAAGTACACGGTGTATAAACAGAATCAGGAGATGCTGATGTCGGAAATGCCGTACATCTTTCGAAAAGAGCATTATTGTGAGGAACAACGTACAAAGAATCGTTATTTGCATCTGTAGGATCATCTGCTGGTAAAGCAGGGTTCGGATCATCCGCATTGTAGATGACGATTAGAGATCCAACAGGAATTGATGCCCATTGCGCAGCATAAGAAAATCTGAAGTGTCCTTGTGCGATTCCAGATGCTGTCCCAGGATAATCCGCCGGATTGGTAAACGTTCCGTTGTTATCATCCAAAATGTAGCCTCGTACGTCAGCTAGATCTCCGCACTGTCCCGAGACAACAAACTCATAAAATTCTTGGTTTCCAGTTGCTCCGTTGGACCATTCGTTAATGATTACACCGGGAGTTGTAGGTGTTGGTGTGATACATGGTGCCAGTTGCGTGATACTAATCGCTGCACTGGAAGATCCCGTCACAGCAGGATTGTCTGAAACAATTCGAATGAGATAACCAGTTCCTGTTGCCATACCAAAAGGAATGGTAATGTTTATCGTACCTGAGTTCGCCGTAGATGCTAATGAACCGACAACTGTTGGTGATGCGAAAGAGCCCGAAGCGTCAGAAAGTTCCGCTGTGTAAGTATTTCCTGCGTTGTAAATGCCTGCTGACGTAAAGTCTACTGTTCCTGCATCAGATACCGAATTGGTACAATCAACCGTAAAAGGACCTCCTGAAACGGTTCCGGTATTGATAGAATTGACACCACAAGGAGCAATTTGCGTAATCGTAATGGAGGATGCTGTCACTGAACCGATCGTTGCAGGGTCATCTGAAACAACACGCATCAAGTAGCCATTGCCAGTAACTAATGTGGAAGGAAGTGTAAAGTTGATGGTTCCAGTGTTAGCAGTAGAAGCCAAAGTTCCTACCACTGTAGGTGTGGCGAATGATCCCGTCTCATCTGAGAGTTCTACACTGTAGATGTTCGCCCCGTTGAATGTGCCAGAAGAAGTGAAGTCAATGGTTCCGGCATCCGTAACTGAATTAAAGCAATCGACTGTAAACGGACCTCCAGAAACAGTTCCTGTGGTTATCGTATTGCCCGCTCCACAAGGAGCAATGGTCTGTCCCGTGTTAAGCGTTCCTGGAGAAGCAGTACTCGGTCCTGTCCAAGTAAAGGCTCCGCTCGTATTTCCTGATCCCGTGAGTTGAAGTGATTCACCTACTGGTGTTGAGGTCGTTTCTGCTACAACGATGTCTACCGAATTGGCTCCAGTAGCTGGAGCGCTGACAGCAGTAAAGGTGCCTTCGTAGCTAAGAAAAGATATTAAGGTAGCTGTACAATTGTTATAAAGTGCAATTCCGTCAGGTGCTCCGTTTTGTAATCCAGCTATTGGAAACCAAATAGCTCCGTATCCACAGCCTTCATCAGGGATGGTACCTGATAGAGTGGTGTTGCTATAGCTCACACCACCGTTTCCATTGTAGGGAATAAGTTCATAGCAGGCGAGGTTTAGTCCTGCTGGGCCAGCGATTTCGATGCCTTCATTAACATCGCCGCCAGAATTATCATAGTGAATTTCGTTGATCCAAGGATCTTGAGAGAAACTTGGAAAGGAGAGTAGTAGGATTGCTAGCACTTGAATAGCACGCAACATGTAGAGTAATATTAGTTTCGAACCGAAATTCGATGGTTTATACTTGCAAGTTACGAGATCAAATGCAATCTACAAAGTCGCGTTTTCCACAGGTTTGTGGATGTTTTGAAGGATTTGGCGGCTCTTATTTTGATGATATCTTTACAGACTTCTTGAGTTAAACGTTTTAGTTAGATGCTGTTCTTTTCAAACAAGCACCTGTGTTTTGTCTGAGTTATAAACAATAATTTATTCTAAATGAGCAAAACATATTATTGGCTTAACATTTCGATAAACATAAAAAGCCCCGACTCTCTGAGTCGGGGCTTTTTATTTGATAAGATTTTATTTAATCTCTTATTTCACGATTGCAGTGAAAGCTGCATTTTCAGCATATTTCAAGAACTCACGATCTTTCATAGCTTTTGCTTTGTAGCTTCCGTCTTTTGCAATTGCATTCTTAAGGTTGCTTACCAACTCATTCAATTGATCTTGACGAGCAGCAGCGATAGCTTTCAAGTAGTACCCTTGAGCAGTTTCAGCGTCAACAGAGTTGTCGATTGTGCTAACTGCAGCACTTGGGTTACCGTTCAACAATTGAGCCAACGCTTTGTTGAATGTAGCTTCTGAACCAAGGTTAGAAACGGCATCACCGTAATCTCCATCTTGGATGTTCAATACACCTTTGTTGTAAGAAGTTTCAGAAGAAGATCCAGCTTGGTTCAACAAAGACCATGCTTTTTCTCTGTCTCCTTCAACGATAGCAACAGCTCCCAAGTTGTTTTTAGAGATTTCGTTGTCTTTGATTCCGTTTGCTTTTTCGAATTTCGCTTTAGCTTCAGAAACTTTGTTTTGCATGTACAATACAGCTCCAACGTTGTTAGATGGACGGTAATCGTCAGCGTAACGTCCTTCAGCAATTTTGTAAATTCTCAATTTTTCGTTCAAATCTTCGTAAAGAGTAGCTGTGAACAACAACTCTTCCAAGTTCAATGTATCTGGGTTAGATACAGAGTAGTTTTTCAATTCTTCATCAGAGAATCCTGTCAAATCGTAGTTTGTAACGATTTCAGAACGACGAAGCAATGGGAAGATGTTTTTGTCCAAGTATGTGAATGTCGCACGCATGTTACGCAATTCTTGCTCACGCTCAGCAGAACTAGTGTTCATTTCGATCACACGGATAACAAGGTTTTTGTCATCTTCGTTCATTTTAGTGTCAGCTTTAAGTGCTTTCTTGAATCCTGGGTAATCCTCTCCACTACCTACAGTTGAGTAAGATCCTTCTTCAGAAGCTTTTGTGTTCTTCGCTTTCTCAGCAAGATTCATCATTGCTTCTTTCGCCGTGTTTGAACGGTCAGTAGAAAGCGTTCCGTTTTTGTCCTCTTCCCCTTCAGGTGAAGCGTATCCTGTAATTTTGATTGACTTGATGTCGATCTTAGGATTTGTTTCAGCTCCTTCCATCCAAGCTTGAGCAGCTTTGATATCGTCTTCTTTCAACTCAGAAGTACGAACATTTGATTTTCCTTTCAAGTAGTTGATTTGAGCGAATTCAGTTTCAGGCGTTACACGCTCGAATTTGTCATCAGCCAAACGAACTTGTCCAGACTTATTTACCAACAATGGAGTAACAATTGTTCCTTTACAGATTTCGATTGGATCGATTTCATCTTTCACAGTTCCTTTTTTAGAAACTGTTCCAGTAATCATCAACTCAGTGTTTTCGAAAGCTGGTTTGTAGGCAACAACATCAGTGTATGTGTATTTTCCTCCTGGCTTGTACTGAATCACGTTTCCGTTTCCAGTTGCTTTTTCTCCTTGGAAGGTAACAGGCTTCAATGCTGTTTCTCCTAACATTGGAGTAATTTCTGCAGATGCTTTTCTATTGATACTTTTCTCAGGGAAAGTGATATCAATTGATACTTGTACTGAGTCACCGTGCATTTCCAGTGGGCATGGAGTAACCTCGTACTCTAAATCCTTCAACAATGTACAGCTAGATACAGTAGTACCTGCAACTGCAGCTAATGCCAAAACTCTGATGCTTTGTTTTTTCATGTTTGTTCTAAATAAATTCTAATCAAATTTCACCTGCAATATTACATATTTTTTTCGTTAACAAAAAGCGCTCAGCAAGATAAACAGGGAAAATCAAGATTGAATCCAAATCTTCATGTCGGATTGATCCGTGCAATTTGTCAAGTGTTGCTCTATCGTAAGGGAGGTTTCGGGGTCTGTTTTACTGAAAGCAATGTCGTTCAAAGGTTTAAGAACGAAGTGTCTTTCCCGAAAATGTGGGTGTGGAATCGTAAGTTCTTTAGCCTCAAGGATTAGATCGTTGAATAAGATGATGTCGATATCGATACAACGTGGCTGATAATTACCATTCGTCGATTTTTCGAGTCTTCCCATCGAAAATTCGATTGACTTACATGCATCCAAGAGCTCAAACGGCGATAATTGGGTTCGAATCGAGAGGCAAAGGTTTAGGAAATCCTGTTCTGCTTCAAATCCAACAGGTGGATTTTCGTAAATCGAAGAAACAGATTCAATGGTTCCTACGTTTTTGGATAACTCCTCTTGAGCTTTATCTAATTGATATTTTCGATCTCCCACATTGCTCCCTAAACTGAGGTAGGCAATTGAATGACGGATTATTCCCATTTCAATGTGTTCATGAACTGATCCAAATCGCGCTTGACGTAATTAAGACTTGGGCGAAGTGAATCGTAATTCGGAGTAGAGTTAAAGAGTACTTCACAGTACAAGAAGCGAGAAGTACTATCTGTAAGGTAGAACTGAAAGGGTGTCGCTACGTCTCCTTGAAGCTCAAAGAAACTTCCAAAAACACGATCTTCTGGACGAATAATGCGCTCATCCACAATATTATTTGCTTTCAATTTATGACGGTCGATTTCGTCGTTCGCACTATTTACGTAGTAAGAAAGTGGCTCAGTCATATCCCAGTAACGAATGTAGGCTGTACCGTTCAGTGGTCCAAGATTGATGCGTTTGTGACACGTTCCGTTGGTTTGATCAGGCGCATTTTCTACTTGGTATAGGTTGGAAATTTCGAAAGTGTAAGAGCAACTGTCCGTGTATTTCTCATAACTCGGTTCAGGCAATTCTAAACGCAAATAAGTGGGCGGTTTTGGCGTATAATTCGGTTCTGTGCAAGATGCAACGCTGATCATGACCGTAAGTAAAAGAAGTAATCTCATTTTTCCAATTGCGTTTCTTGTTTGATAACCTTTACCATTTTGACACGTTTCTTATCGCTTGATTCAACGATCATTTTCAAATCGCCAGCCACAATAAACTCATTATTCATCAATATGCGCCCTGCATTTTCAGTGATGAATCCACCCAAAGAATCAGCGATGCTCGTGTAGGCCTCGGAATCTTTCTCATCGATGTTCAATACTTTGAAGAAGTCTACCAAGGATGTTCTTCCTTCAAATAAATACGTGTTTTCATCGATTTTAGTGTAAATAACTTCGTCGTCGTCAAATTCATCAGTGATGTCTCCAACAATTTCTTCCAGAATATCTTCTAAGGTGACAATTCCACTTGTACCACCGTATTCATCTACAACCATAGCGATATGGAAACGTTTTTCTTGAAATTCCTTGAGGAGATCGTCAATTTTCTTGTTTTCCGGTACGAAGAAGGGTTTGCGGATTAAAGTGCTCCAATCTTCTTTCTTTTCTCCTAAGAAGGGAAGTAAATCTTTGATGAAGAGAACACCTTGAATTTGGTCGAATGTTTCTTCGTATACAGGAATTCGTGAATGTCCACAGTCGAGAATCATTTCCATTACTTCGTCGTAACTGCTGCTTATGTCGATGGCATACACATCCATTCTGGAGCGCATAATTTGACGGACATCTGTTCCTCCAAATTTCACGATTCCTTCCAAGATACGTTGCTTATCATCCGAAACATCATCATCTTTTGTAAGTGCTAATGCTTGTTCCAATTCACTCGAGGAAATACTCACTTTCCCGTTTCCTGCCTTTTTCTGAATGAAAGAGGATCCACGAACCAATAGATAGCGAATCCATGAAATCGGTGGAACACGATTTAAAAGATACAGGGCACGTCCCATCATTTTTGAGAATCCGAGGGCGTTTTTTGTAGCGTAAATCTTTGGAATAACTTCACCTAGAAGTAACAAGATGAGAGTGATAGCAATTACTTCAATGAAGAAATGGAGATACTCATTCATTTCAGTTCCAGCTGTGATTGCTGCGAAAATCGAACTTGATAGAATAACAATTCCTACGTTGATGAAATTATTGACAATTAAAATGGTTGCCAGTAATTCTTTCGGGCGATTTAACATTCGATTCACGAATGACGCTTTCTTATCGCTATCATTTTTCACTTCTTCTTTGTCGGTCGGACTGAGAGAGAAGAAGGCTGCTTCCGAACCGGAAACAAGCGCGGAAATAAGTAATAGGAGCAAGAGTACAACGCTTGCTATAATCAGTTGAGTGGTATTAAATCCAGCTATTTGTGCCCCTGCATCCGAAATAGGTTCGGCAATTAGGGGCGTAATACTCAGGGGGTCACTTGAAGTCATGAATACAAATTAAAACGGAAGATCGTCCGAGTCATTATTGATGATGTCATCCACTTTACTAGGTTGAGATGGCGTTCCTCCAGAATTGTATGGAGCGCTTGATCCTTGCTGTTGATTTTCAGCTCGTGAAAGCATGGTCATTTCGTCTGCAACAACTTCCGTCGTGTAGCGCGTATTTCCCTCTTTATCTTGCCAAGAACGCTTTTTAAGCTTCCCTTCGATGTATACTTTCTGACCTTTACGAAGATATTTTTCCGCTACTTCGGCTAATCCACGCCATAAAACGATGTCGTGCCAGTCGGTATTTTCTCTTCGTTCGCCCGTGTTGCGATCGACGTACGTCTCAGACGTTGCAATAGGAAAGTTAGCAACAACAGCCCCATTTTCGAGGTGTCGTACTTCTGGATCTTTTCCGAGGTTGCCAATTAAAATGACTTTGTTTACGCTTCCTGCCATAATTGTTTATTAAAGCAAATATACGAACTGATCATGGAACATATCAGTTTTCGCTTCTTTTCTCACTCGATTAAATGTACTAAAAATTGATGTTCGGTTTACAAATTTTCGAGATATCGATCAATGATGCGCGGTAAAGGATAATCTTGAATGTCACTTTCCTGAATGATAATGTAGTCCTTTTCTTCTGTTTTGGGGTTGCCTTTTAAATGATGGAATCGTGCATAAATACGTTGGTGACTCAAAATATGCTTTTGAGGTTCAGAAGAAAACTCAATTGAGGGTATGATGCTAGATGGAGTGTCAGCATTTGTGGTTTCAATCAATGGGTACTGATACATGTTTTGCCAGATGTCTTTTTCCGTACGTTTGGAAATAACTGTTCGACCATCGAAAGAGTAGACTAAATAGTGGAAGTAACGATCGCGCACCTTTGTCTTTTTTGTTTTTACAGGACGATCGCTAATGGTGTCATTTTTTCGAGCTAAGCAATGAATGTTTACTGGACATTCTTCACACTTTGGATTCGGAGAACATACAACCGATCCGATTTCCATCATCGCCTGGTTGTGAATCTCAGGTATTGCTTTTTCAATGAGTTCATCGGCGAGTAGCTGAAATTCTTTTTTTCCTTGTGTTGAGTCGATCGGCGTGGAAATATCAAACAGGCGACTCAAAAAACGATATACGTTTCCATCTACTACGGCTTTTCGTTCATTATAAGCAAAAGAAGCTATGGCTGCTGCCGTGTACGTTCCTACACCCTTTAACTGAAGTATATCTTTATACGTAGAAGGGAACTTACCGTTTAATTCGTTTACAATATACTTAGCCGAGTAGTGTAAGTTTCGAGCGCGAGAATAATATCCAAGTCCCTGCCAATTGTTCAAAACATCTTCCTCGGAAGCCTTCGCTAGATCGAAAACAGTAGGGTAAGCCTGGATAAATTTTAGATAATAAGCCGTTCCTTGTTCAATACGCGTTTGCTGCATAATTATTTCGGATAGCCAGATGAAATATGGATTCTTGGTATTTCTCCATGGTAACTCTCTAAAATTTAGTCTATACCAATCGGCTATTAGTAGATGAAAATCTGTCATTTAGGGAAAAATCGAAAAAATGTTGGGCAAAACTACAGAATAAAACAAATTAGAAACTTATTTTTGAGCGCTTTAAGCAAGGAAAGAACAAATATTTAATAGTTATGACAAAAGCAGATATTGTAGCAGACATTGTAGAAGAAACAGGATTAGAGAGAGTTGAGGCGTTGAAAGCTGTTGAAGCATTCATGCAATCGATCAAAGGATCATTGGCATCAGGACAAAACGTTTACTTACGTGGGTTTGGAAGTTTCATCGTGAAGGAGAGAGCAGAGAAAACTGGTAGAAATATCTCAAAGAACACTGCGATCATCATTCCAGCACACAACGTTCCTGCATTTAAACCAGCGAAAACGTTCGTAGAGGATGTAAAATCGAAGGTAAAAGTAAAATAACACTTTAATTTCGATTGAATTCGTAAAGTTTAAACGAAATTATTATCTTTGCACTCCTGTCGAAAAGCAGGAGTGTTTTTTTTCACTCTAGTGGAGTACACAGCAACTAAGAAGTTTAATAGAAAAAAATATACGTTATGCCAAGTGGTAAAAAAAGAAAAAGACATAAGATGTCGACGCACAAGCGTAAGAAAAGACTAAGAAAAAACCGTCACAAGAAAAAGAAATAATCTTTTTCGAAACTTACTTTGAAAACTTAGTGGTTGAAATAACTACTAAGTTTTCTTTTTTATTCATTAAAATTAAGCTTTCGTGAGTTTAGAATTAATAGTCGATGCCAGACGAAATGGCATCTGGCTTGCTCTGCTCGATGACGGTAAGCTTATTGAGTTGCATGAAGAACAGGGGAATGCGGAATTCGCCGTTGGAGATATTTATCTTGGGCGTGTTCGAAAAGTGGTTCCTAGTTTAAATGCCGCTTTTGTAGATGTGGGATACGAAAAGGATGCCTTTTTGCATTACCTTGATCTGGGCCCACAGTTCAATTCACTTAATAAGTTTAGCCGCGATACATTGCGGAACAAGCAGAATGTAGCTGACTTGCTATATTTCAAATCGGAGAAGGATATTCCCAAAGACGGTAAAATTAAAGATGTCGTCTCTTCTTCGGCGCCTATTTTGGTTCAAGTGGCGAAAGAACCAATCTCCTCTAAAGGACCAAGACTCTGCGCTGAGATTACGCTTGCGGGTAGATACCTCGTGTTGGTTCCTTTTTCCAATAAAGTTTCTATTTCCCAAAAAATTAAAGATTCGGAAGAGCGTAAACGCTTGAAAGAAGTTGTGATGGGAATTAAACCGAAGAATTTTGGTGTGATCATCAGAACGGTTGCAAAAGGAAAGAAAATCGAATTGGTGGATCAAGACCTTAGAAACTTGATCGAGAAATGGAAAATGTTGCATGGAAATTTGCAAAATGCAAAACCTCCATCGCGTGTCTTGGGAGAAATGGACAAAACGTCTACGATCCTTCGTGATTTGCTTAACGCAGATTTCACGAACATCCATGTGAATGATCCGACCTTGGCTGGAAGCATCAAGGAATACGTTTCTGGAATTGCACCGGGACGTGAGAAAATGGTGAAACACTACGATGGAAAAATTCCAGTTTTCGAACGATTTGGAATCAACCGTCAAATTAAAGCGCTTTTCGGAAAGAAAGTTCCATTACCTAGTGGTGGATACCTCATTATTGAGCACACCGAAGCGATGCACGTCATCGATGTGAATAGTGGAAACCGTAAAGGAGCTGATGGACAAGAAAGCAATGCGCTTTCTACGAACATGGAGGCGGCAAAAGAGATTGCGCGTGTTCTCCAATTGAGAGATATGGGAGGAATTGTGTGTATTGATTTCATCGATATGCATGACCGTGCAAACAACAAAGAGTTGTTCAATACGCTGAAAGCGGCGATGAGTAACGACCGTGCAAAGCACAATATTATTCCGCCATCTAAGTTTGGAGTCGTTGAGATTACACGTCAGCGTGTTCGTCCTGAAACGGACATTACAACGTCTGAAAAATGTCCAACATGTAACGGAACTGGAGAAGTACAGGCTTCCATTTTGTTTGCGGAGGAGATAGAGAATAATCTCGCGTATCTGCTCGAATCAAAAAAGGAAAACGGACTCTCATTGCATGTTCACCCTTATTTGGAAGCGTATTTCAAAAAAGGATTTATTTCAAAGCAAATGAAGTGGTTCTTCAAATACAAAAAGTGGATTCCTGTTCGCGGAAATTCAGCCAATCATTTGTTGCAATACGCATTCATCAACAAGAAGAAAGAAGAAATTACACTCTGACATGAAGTCGGAGCGTAAATACTCACTACTGGAGGCCAAAGCGC
>JBFHGY010000042.1:0-11151 GCA_041582905.1 Crocinitomicaceae bacterium
CAGGCAGCATCTATTTCGGCTTGCATTACGTTTTTAGATTGAGCAAGCATTGTGGCAGCATTCATTTTGTCTCTGTATGGTCCTGTCAATAAATCTGCCGCTCTAAGAAAGATCGCAGCACGCTGTTCCCATGGTAAATTGGCCCACTCTTCTCTCGCGTTTAACGCAGCATCGATTGCTTGGGTAACGTGTTCAGCGTTTCCGTAGTTGAAGTGTCCCAAAACTTTTTTGTGATCGTGTGGAGGGGACATCGGACGTTTATCATCAGTTCGAACTTCTTTTCCATTGATGTGCATTGGAACATCAATAGGATCCTGATTATACATTTCTTTGTATTTATTAATCAGGTTGGAGTGTTCTGTTGTTTCTGGTTTATAAGGTCTAACAGGTTCATTTACCGCTACTGGTACTTGGAATATTGCGTTTGACATTTTTCTTTAAATTTTCTTTGAGCAAAGGTAACCAATGTTAAAGACTTCATCAACTTTTGAAGGATTCAGCTATGAATTTGTGAGTTTCAAGATTCTGAGATAAATTGTTAGTTTTGGAAGAACAAATTCACTGATCCTTTATGCTTTTTCGGATTATTTTTCTTCAGTTGACTATTCTTGTGTTCGGAGGCTTGTTTTCTCAAGCTCAAAGCTTCTCTTATGATGAGTTTAAGGAAGAGAAGGATTCCATTAGACTTGTGGAGTTGGGTTTGGATGCTTGGAGTTACTACATAAGAAATAGCGTAGATTCTTTAAGGGTATTAGGATCTGAAATGGTTGATTCTAAGTATACTTCGCTTTATCCCGTTGGATTGATAAATCTCGGATCCTACCATATCAGAACGAATGATATTCCAAAAGGAGTTGAGCTA
This sequence comes from Crocinitomicaceae bacterium, assembly GCA_041582905.1. Taxonomy (GTDB): domain Bacteria; phylum Bacteroidota; class Bacteroidia; order Flavobacteriales_D; family Crocinitomicaceae; genus UBA4466. The sequence goes on from JBFHGY010000042.1 coordinate 863, forward strand.
TTGGAGGAAGCGCGCGAATTATTTGTAAGAACAAAGTCTTCGGCTCTCCTTTCGGAAACAGAAAATGAAATTGGTAATGCCTACTTTTTGAAAGGGAATTACAACCTATCCTCACGATACTATTTTTCGTCAATGGTACATGGCGCGAATATCGCAGATATTACTGTAAGCTATAATGGTATGATAGGCTTTGGAAAAACAATCTGTGCTACTGGTGATACAACCCTAGGAGTGCGTTTTGTGCAAGAATATCTTGAACGATGTTTGAAGAACGACAAGTTCGAATCCGCTTCAGATGCCTGTGGTTTTCTCGGTATGATTGAGGGGCTGAAGGGGAAGGTTGAACTGATGCGCGCTTATTACAGACGCGGAAATGTTTATGCTTGGAGATCAAATTCCAAAACACACTGGGCAAACGCTCATACGAACAAGGCAATTGATTTCTTTACTCAAGAGAAGGTAGATTCTGCGGAATACCTTTTTCATAAGGCTTTGAGTATTCGGAAGGAGGTCGGAGCTACTCGACCAATAGTTGAAGGCTATTATAATTTGGCAATCTTCCATATTGAGACAGGAAGCTTGGATGAGGCTAAACAATTTGCATTAAAAGGGGAGGAGCTATCCAAAGATGGAGGAATTATTTCTTGGCAGTTGGATTGTTTACGACTGCTAAAAGAGATTGCAGAGAAACAGCATAAATTTGAAGAGGTGAAGCCTATTCAAGTGGAAATTGACCTTCTGGAAGCTGAGTTGGAGTTGATGGGAAACCTAGATGATGAAATATTAGATTTAGCTGTGACTTTCACTTCGCTTGAGGAGAAGGTGCCAGACCATTCACGAAAGACGGAAGTAATCCTTATATCTTTTCTTATCGGAAGTTTTGGTCTGCTCTTAGTCAAGGAAAAGATTAGTTGAGCTTGGCGGGGTATTCAAGACGGAATTCGGGGACAACAACCTCGAACAATTCTCCGTTGTGTAAATTCAAAAAAGTGTAGAAGCCCTTCATGAACCCGATCTCCGACCGTAGATCACATCCATTAGTGTATTGAAATGATTCGCCGGGCTTAAGCATAGGATACTCTCCAATAACTCCTGCACCTCGCACGTATCTATCCTCGTTTAGACTATCAAAAATATACCAATCTCTTGTTTTTAATTGTATTGGGAATGAATTGGTGTTGTGAATTCGTACTTGGTAATTGTGGAAGTAACTGGACTTCGAAACTTCGGATAGATCAGGTCGAAAATCTGTTCTAACGGAAATTTGCACTCCGGATGTCGTTAATGTGTTCATACGGCACGTTTTATCGAAAGATGTTTTTCTAAATGAGTCGAAAATCTAACGCTTTCTATAGTGTAAGACGCTTGAATGCGCGAAATGGTTAAAGGGACTGGTTTAATTTAGAATCATTCTAAATTGTGGTTTTACTCTATCTTGACTGTACTCAATGTTACTGAACATTATGAAATTTTTATTTTTGCGATTAAATTTTAAACGCTTTAGAGCATGTCAAAATCAATAAAGCTCAGAAAAGGTCTTGATATTAGGCTAGTTGGAGAAGCAAAGACATCTAAGTCATCGCTTCCTCATCCAAAGTCAATATCAATAAAGCCTACTGATTTCCATGGTATGACACCTAAGATGGTTGTCAAAGAAGGTGGAAAAGTAAATGCTGGAAGCACTTTGTTCTTCGATAAGTATAACGAATCGATTAAGTACGTTTCTCCAATTAGTGGAACGTTAAAAGCAGTAGTGCGCGGTGCTAAACGTCGTATCTTGGAAGTGGTTGTTGAGTCTGATGGTCAGCAGTCATATGAAGGAACAACAATCGGAAAGCTGTCTGATATGTCGGATGAACAGGTCAAAGAAACATTGCTTTCTTCTGGTTTGTGGCCGATGATTAATCAGCGACCAATCGATGTTGTTGCCGACCCTAAGAATTCTCCTAAAGCGATTTTTGTTTCTGCTTTCAGTAGTGCACCTCTAGCTCCAGACTATAACTTTTTACTTCAGGGTAAGGAAGAAGAATTCCAAACTGGATTGAATGTATTAGCGAAATTAACGGCTGGTAAGGTTCACTTGACGCTAGATGCAAAAGCTACTTCGGCTGATGTATTCAAAGGTGCGAAAGGAGTTCAAATCAATACGATTTCAGGAAAACACCCAGCAGGAAATGTGGGGACTCAGATTCATCACATCGATCCTGTCAATAAAGGTGAGTTTGTTTGGACAGTGAATGCTCAAGATGTTGCGATCATTGGACGTTATTTTCTAACAGGTAAATATGATGCAACTAAAACGATTGCACTTACTGGTTCAGAAATTAACGAGCCTCAATATTTTGAAACAATCATTGGTGCTAATGTGTCTGATTTGTTGGAAGGTAAGATAAAAACAGATAACGTTCGTGTTATTAGTGGAAATGTACTTACTGGCGATAAAATTGATCAAGAAGGTTACCTGGGATTCTATCATAACGAGGTTACAGTGATTCCAGAAGGTGATCAGATGAAGTTTGTTGCTACTAAAGGTTGGATGGGACCTGGGTTCGATAAGTTTTCGAACTCGAGAACGTATCCTACTTGGTTGATGCCAAAAAGCAAGAAATTCAGACTGGATACGAATACAAACGGTGAAGAAAGAGCATTTGTGGTTACAGGTGAACTTGAACGCGTTTTCCCTTTTGATATTCTTCCAATGCAATTGGTAAAAGCAGCGATCACAGATGATATCGACGGAATGGAAAATCTTGGAATCTACGAAGTAGCTCCTGAGGATTTCGCTCTGTGTGAGTATGTATGTACGTCAAAAATTAACATTCAGGATGAAATTCGACAAGGTTTGGATTTGATCGCAAGTGAATGCATGTAGGACTTAAAATTTAGAAAACGTGAAATTTTTAGAGAAAATCATTCACAAACATGAACCAAAGTTTGCCAAAGGTGGTAAGCTGGAGAAATGGAATCCTGTTTTCGAATCATTTACAACATTGGCGTTTACTCCTGCCCTTACAACAAAAAAAGGGTCACATATTCGTGACGGAGTAGACTTGAAGCGAACAATGATGATGGTGATCCTTGCCTTGGTCCCTTGTTTGTTATTCGGTATTTACAATACAGGTCACTGGGAAATGGTGGCTGAAGCGGGTACACGTGATATTGCCTACTTAGACCATTTTTGGGATAAAGTGGTGAAAGGACTTGTAGTCGTTTTGCCTTTGATCGTCGTATCTTATGCATCTGGATTGATCGTGGAATTCATCTTCGGAGTAATTAAAGGTCACTCTCTTCATGAAGGTTTCCTTGTTTCGGGAATGTTGATTCCATTGATTATGCCTGCAGACGTTCCGCTTTGGATGGTCGCAGTAGCTACAATCTTCGCTGTTGTAATCGGAAAGGAAATTTTCGGTGGAACAGGAATGAACATTGTGAACGTTGCATTGACAGCACGTGCTTTCCTTTTCTTCGCATATCCAACATCAATGTCTGGAGACAACGTTTGGATGGCCGGTAAAGAAGCGGATGTTGATGGATTCTCAGGTGCAACTGCCCTCGGAGATTTGGCAACATTTACAACCGAAAAAATGACAGTGGCTGGAGCCGACGTGGTAAATCAGACGAGTGAAGCCGCAATGGACGCGTTTAGTAATAGCTACTCGATGTTCGACTCATTGATTGGAATGATCCCAGGTTCGGTTGGTGAAACTTCAGTTATCGCTTGTTTACTTGGAGCTGCCTTGTTATTGTTTACAGGTGTTGGTTCGATGAGAATTATGTTGTCATTCGGTATCGGTGGATTCTTAACTGGTCTTTTGATGAACGCTATTGGAACGAATCCTTACATGGATTTGCCAGCAGCTCACCACTTATTGATTGGTGGATTTGCTTTTGGAGCAATCTTTATGGCAACAGATCCAGTTACAGCTGCACAAACAGCAACAGGTAAGATAATCTATGGATTCTTTGGAGGGATGATTGCGATCCTTATTCGTGTTCTGAACCCTGCGTATCCAGAAGGAGTGATGCTAGCAATTCTGTTCATGAATGTGATGGCACCTATTATTGATCACTACGTGGTTCAAGCGAACATCAAGCGTAGATTAAAACGACTTAAAACAGCATAATCATGGCAGTGAATAGAGATAGTAACGGTTATACTTTCGGTTTCGCAATTGCATTGGTAGTTGTCGTGGGGGTTTTACTTGCAGGAATTGCAATGTGGACAAAACCTTTCCAGGAAAAGAATCAGGAAGTCAAAAAGAAAATGGATATTCTCAAGGCGATCCTTACGGACGAAGAATACGAAAAAATTGATCGTAAAAATGCATCTACGGAATTTGAAAAGTATGTAAACCTTGAAGATGCTGTTGTTTTAGATATGAACGGAAATGTTCAGGATGCAAAAGCGTTCGATGTAGATATCAAAAAGCAATTCCGTGACAAAAAGTTGAAAGAAGAGGATAAACAATATCCACTCTTTATTGCTACCATCGATGGAAAAACGGCTTACGTAATTCCAGTTGTGGGGAAAGGACTTTGGGGACCGATTTGGGGAAATATCTGTATCGATGATGATATGAGAACCATCAAAGGAGCTTCATTTGATCACAAAACAGAAACTCCAGGACTTGGAGCTGAAATCAAACAGAACTTCTTCATCAAAGGATGGATCGGAGAGAAAATTGCAGACGAAGACATGAACTTCCAAAAGTTCGAAGTTGTAAAAGATAAGTCTGGAAGCACGAAAGAATCAAAGGTGGATGGAATTACCGGTGGTACAATCACATCCAAAGGGGTAGAGGAAATGGTAAACCGTTGCCTTTTGCCGTATGTCGCTTATTTCAAAAACTTGAATAAATAAGAAGTCATGAGTGAAGAATTAAACAAAACGAAAAAGCCGAGCGAACCGTTATTCTCAAAGAAGAATAAGAAGCTTGTGACTGATCCGCTTACGGATAACAACCCAATTACAATTCAGGTACTTGGAATTTGTTCAGCATTGGCGATTACTGTTCAGGTTGAGCAGGGGTTGGTAATGAGTATGGCAGTATTGTTCGTACTTCTCTTTGGAAATATCACTATTTCTCTTTTGAGAAACTTGATTCCTTCGAGAATTCGTATCATCGTTCAGTTGGTTGTTGTTGCCTCTTTGGTAATTATTGTTGACCAGTTATTGGCAGCATTTCTACCGGACGTATCGGAAAAACTTTCTGTATTCGTCGGGTTGATTATTACCAACTGTATCATCATGGGACGTTTCGAAGCGTTCGCGATGGGGAACAAAGTATGGCCATCTATCATGGATGCCCTAGGGAACTCATTCGGATACGCATGGATCTTGATCTTAGTATCAATCATTCGTGAGTTGTTTGGATCTGGATCATTCTTTGGAATTCCAGTATTCGGAAGTCCACTTCCAGGTGAAGAATGGGGATTGTATACAATGGGTTACATGAACAATAACATGATGATCCTTCCTCCAATGGCATTGATCATCGTAGGAATCATTATTTGGGTACAGAGATCTCGAAATAAAGAGTTAATTGAAGAGCACTAAACAAGAGATCAAACTATAAGATTATGGAAAGTACATTAGATATATTTGTAAAAGCGATCTTCTCCGAGAATATGATCTTTGCATATTTCTTGGGAATGTGTTCGTACCTCGCTGTATCCAAAACGGTTAAAACAGCCGTAGGATTGGGAGCTGCCGTTATTTTCGTATTAACGGTAACAGTTCCAGTAAACTGGTTACTCGAGAACTACCTATTGAAAGAAGGTGCATTGGAATGGTTGAACCCTGAGTGGTCTGAAATCGACTTGAGTTTCTTGTCATTCATCATGTTCATCGCGGTCGTAGCATCGATTGTTCAGTTGGTTGAGATGTTGGTGGAGAAATTTGCACCTGCTCTTTACGGAGCATTGGGAATCTTCCTTCCGCTTATCGCCGTTAACTGTTCGATCTTGGGTGGTGCATTGTTCATGCAAGAACGTCAGTACTCTACAATTTTGGATGCAACAGCATTCTCAATTGGATCAGGTATTGGTTGGTTCATCGCGATCGTTGCCATTGCAGCTATTCGTGAGAAAATTCGTTACTCAAACGTACCAGCTCCGTTGAGAGGTCTTGGTATTACATTTATCCTTACTGGTTTGATGGGAATCGCTTTCATGGCATTCATGGGAATCAAATACGGAAAAGATGGAGCTAAGGAAGATGAAGGGACAAAAACAAGCCAAATCGAATTGGTCGACGAAACTTTAACAGCTAAAATAGACTAAGCATGGGAACAGGAATGGTTATAGGAATTACGGTAGCAGCATTTTTGATAATAATGTTGGTACTCGTGTCGATGTTATTGTTCGTAAAAGCGAAACTATCTCCGGCTGGAAAAATTACAATCGACATCAATGATGGTGAAAAAGTGCTCGAAGTTGACGGTGGAGGAACACTGTTGAGTACTTTGGGTAGCAATGGAATTTTCTTGCCTTCAGCATGTGGAGGTGGAGGTACGTGTGTACAATGTACATGTCACGTCTTAGAAGGAGGAGGAGAAATCCTTCCTACGGAAAAGCCTCACTTCTCACGTAAAGAAATCGCTGCTAAGAAACGTCTTGGTTGTCAGGTGAAGGTGAAAGAAGACATGAAGATTCATGTTGAGGAAGAAGTTCTTGGTATCAAAGAATGGGAAGCGGAAGTTGTATCTAACTACAACGTGGCAACCTTCATTAAGGAGTTTATTGTTGAAATTCCTGAAGATATGGATTACAAGGCTGGAGGATACATTCAGATTAAGATCCCACCATGTGAGATCAAATATTCTGATATGGATATCTCAGCACATCCTCAAGATCACCCAGGTGAGCCAGACAAATTTAAGGCTGACTGGGATAAGTTTGGATTGTGGCCACTTGTTATGAAGAATGACGAAGAAGTGGTTCGTGCATACTCAATGGCTTCTTACCCTGCTGAAGGAAGACGAATCATGTTGAACGTTCGTGTTGCGACTCCACCATGGGATCGTGATCGTAACGCATGGATGAACGTAAATCCAGGAGTAGCGTCGTCTTACATCTTTAACTTGAAAGTTGGAGACAAAGCAATCATCTCAGGACCTTACGGTGAATTCTTTATCAATCACTCTGATGCAGAGATGTTGTACATCGGTGGTGGTGCAGGAATGGCGCCTATGCGTTCTCACTTGTACGAATTGTTCCGTACGTTGAAGACTGGTCGTAAAGTGACTTACTGGTACGGTGGTCGTTCAAGAGCAGAATTGTTCTACATTCACTACTTCAGAGATCTAGAAAAAGACTTTCCAAACTTCAAGTTTTACTTGGTGTTGTCAGATGCTTTAGAATCGGATAACTGGGTAGAAAAGAAAGATATTAACGACGAAGAAGGTGATGGTTTCGTTGGTTTTGTTCACAATGCTGTGATCGACCAATACTTGAAAAAACATGATTCACCAGAAGACATTGAATTCTATTTCTGTGGTCCACCTTTGATGAACCAAGCAGTTGTAAAAATGTGTGACGATTGGGGAGTTCCAGAAGAAAACGTTCGTTTCGACGATTTCGGAGGATAAACCAACAAGAGTCTAGTAAATATATTCCCGCTTCATCCAATTTTGGAAGAAGCGGGATTTTTGTTTTAAGAAAGAATAGCATAATTTTACTAGGTAGCGAGTTGTTAAGATTTTGTTAAGGCGTAGAGTGGCTCTAGCCCACAGAAAGACTGGTCTTCGTGTTTTGGCACGTGATTTGATAATAACAGCTTGTAAAACGGACAACTATGAGAAATATCTACCTATTATTTGCTTCGTGTATCGCGTTCTTCGGAACAGCATTGGCACAAAATGATGAGAATCAATTCAGTAAGAACTATGACCCCGTTCGATTGGAACTAGAGGAATGGGACCCAATTCGTGGGCCATGGCTTTCTTCCAGTCTAGAAGCGATCTCGAAAAAAGAAGCAGTTCCAGATAGAACATTTCCAGAAGATATTACACCCGCTCAAATGGTAGCGGCTCTGCCCGAAAAGACACGTTCGAGTATTGAACGAATCGCGATGGAGAATACGAATGGTTCTTCTGCAGAGCAGGCTCAATGGAATGAAATCCGGAGAGTGGTCGTTCGCCCAGGTGCAGGTTGTGGAACTAGAATGGCGCGAACATATGGTGATCCACACTTGGTAACGTTCGATGGAGCGCGTTACTCATTCCAAACAGTAGGAGAGTTTGTTTTGGCGAAATCAACTGCGGGGATGGAAGTACAGGCTCGCCAGAAGCCGCAAAGAGATGACTTCTCGTTGAATACCGCAGTAGCAATGAACGTAGGGGGAGATAGAGTAGCGATTTACGCTTCAGATTATCCTGATGGTAACCGCTCAACTCCTGTTCGTGTTGACGGTCGTGCTATTCATGTGGACAGCGACAAGGCTCATTTCTTGTCAAACGGAGGAACAATTCGCCGTAATGGTAGAACATATACGGTTTCTTGGCCAACAGGTGAAACGGTAACCGCGCAAATGAGATCAAGTGGAAGCATGAACTTCATGAATGTGAACGTGCAAATTACCGATTGTAGTGAAGGAATTTTCGATGGACTGCTTGGAAATGCAAATGGAATTGAGAGCGATGATTTTCAAGGGTTGAATGATCAACCAAGTTTGAGAATGTCAGCCGGTTCTGATCCTTTCGGAAGTGTCACACGAGAAATGGAGCAACGACGTTTGGCTTATTTGGCAAACACATTGGCTGACCGCTATCGGGTAACTCAATTGACTACTTTGTTTGATTATCCATTAGGAATGACGACGGCTAGTTTCACGGATCGTTCTTTCCCGCGCGTGCATAGAACATTAAATGAAATTCCAAATGATCGTCGCATGGCGGCGCGCAGAAGATGTGAACAACAGGGGATTTCTAGTCGTGATATGAATGGATGTATCTTCGATAACTCACACTTAAACCTGGATCCAGAACCACGTCCAATTATTGAAGATCCTTCTGAAGGAATCGTTTTGAAGCCAATTCGTGAGCCTCAGCCAAACGTGAATAAGGAAATTGAGCAAGAGGGAAGAGATAATGAAGTGAGTAACAAAAGAACGTTGACACCACTTCCAATTCAAGAACCTGAGGAGAAACCACGTTTCAGAGAACGCAAAGAACCAGTTCCAGAGAGAACAACTCCAGCACCTGAAAGAACAACATCTCCTGATCCTGTGAGAACTTCCCCCGCTCCAGTTAGAACACCTGCACCGGTGATCACTTCACCTAGAAGAACAACATCTCCTTCGAGAACTACTCCGAGTAGAACCACTACTCCAAGTAGATCAACTCCAAGTAGATCAACCCCAACGAGAGTGACTGCACCGAGCAGATCGAAGCCTTCGACGCCAACCAGAACGGCTCCGACAAGAACAGCACCAACGCGCTCGGCCCCATCGAGATCAACGCCGTCGAGGTCAACTCCATCTCGCTCGACACCTTCTCGAGGAGGAAGATTATAGAGACTAAAACTAAACCAAATAGTAATGCCCGGTAAGTGACTTTTGCTTATCGGGTTTTTTGTTCTGTTCAGATCGTTGGATTTTTTCATCGAGAATGCATACTTTTAGTATTCCATGCGCGTCTAACTATAAAGCAACAACTTATGAAAACGATCCTTTTAGCATTATTATGCCTGATAAGTTCATCCACTTTTGCATCCCATATTGTAGGAGGAGAAGTCTATTACGATGATCTTGGAAATGATACCTATCGCGTAACTTTCGAAGTATATCGTGATTGCTCAGGTTCAGGTTTTGATAATCCATTGCGGTACACAGTGTTCACAGGAACCGGATCGATTTTCTCGGAGTACTTTGTTCCTTTGCCAACGCCAGATACACTTCCGATCATTTACGATGACCCTTGTGTGACACCACCCAATGATGTTTGTATTGAGCGTGCGATTTATGTGGATACGATTATCCTTCCTGCTACAGCCGATGGATATAAAATCGTTTATCAACGTTGTTGTTGGGCAAATAACATTCAAAACATTACGGATCCAGGTCAGTGGGGATTAACCATTGAAACCGATGTTCCTGGAACAAGTTTAGTTGGACAGGCCGATAATAACTGTGCGCGCTTTAATAATTATCCGCCGATTGTATTGTGTTCGAACCTTACGCTAACATTTGATCATTCAGCAAGCGATGCAGACGGCGATTCACTCGTTTATTCAATGTGTACACCGCCAACTGTCGATTTGGGGCCGACAGGAACGAACGCAGAACCGAA
>JBFHGY010000043.1:0-11121 GCA_041582905.1 Crocinitomicaceae bacterium
AGCCAAAATACATGCGGAAATTTCGATTTCGCTGTTTTTAAAGATGACTGTGCCTAGCGCTCCAAGTAACATCACGAGTGCCATTCCCCATGTAATGTTTCGAAAAAGAGTCGCAATACCAGCGATATCTATTTTTGACTTTTCAGACTCTGACATCGTGTTGTAACCTGCTATTAAAAAATAAAATTTTCCATATTTGATTGCAGCTCCCAGAAAAATTAAAATGATTGCAGCGATAATCATGATCGAGACGATATACGTGAATAATTGTTCAATTAGAGTAAGGTACAAAAAGTTTGTGTATTCCATGAATAATGTGTGTAAAACCAATGGGATACGAAGTTTTGATCTTTCCAAACGGAAGAAGTAGTTTGTGAGATTTTCGCTTAGATCAAATGATTCTCAGATAGGTGCGTGTGATCCTTTGCGGTGTTACATGAACAAATCGAGTAGATTATCGGTGGTTATACCCCAATTTGCACACGTTTTTTCTCCTTAGAACGTTGTACATTCGTAACAATGTTAAATTTTCTGCGAACAGCAATACTACTTTGTGCCGTCATTTTTCCGTTTTTCGGTCTGACGCAGTACTCGGGACTTCGAACGCTCCGAGTTGCATACGCAGATACCATTCAGCTCGATTCACTCTCGATTTATCCGAATTCCTTTGAAATCAAATGTGGTGGAACAATTTTCTCATCTGAAAACTACGAACTTATTCACGCAGAATCGAAACTGATTATTCGTGAAAAATGTGAGGATTCATTGGACGTCACATTTCGTGTTTTACCCTTTGATTTAAGTGCGCCCGTTTATGTTCGTGACACCAGTATCATTTATTCTCAAGAAAAAGGAATGCGAGAGCGTTTTATGATTACTTCAAATGACGCAAACGCCGATATTTTTGGAGGGACAGGGCTCAACAAACAGGGAAGTATTTCACGGGGCGTTTCCTTTGGAAATAATCAAGATTTGGGCGTTAACTCCACATTGAACCTTGAACTTTCAGGACAAATTGCGCCCAACTTAAAACTCTTAGCTTCCGTGTCAGATGACAATTTGCCGATTCAAGCGGACGGAAATACGAATAAACTACAAGAGTTTGATCAAGTCTTCATCCAGGTGTACAACGATCAACTGAAGTTAATCGCTGGTGATTTTTGGCTTTACAAACCGAAGGGATATTTTCTGACTTACAAGAAACGAGCGCAAGGTCTAACGATTAACTATAATTGGTCACCTGAAAAAGGAAGAACGTGGAAAACACAAGCTAGTGGAGCACTTTCTCGGGGTAAATTCCAGCGACAAATCATTCAGGGTGTGGAAGGGAATCAAGGTCCATATCGATTGCGTGGTGCTCAAAATGAACCCTTCATCATCATACTTGCGGGAACAGAGAAAGTGTTTATCGATGGGAAACAATTGGAGCGTGGTCAGTCTTTCGACTATGTCATTGATTACAATACGGCGGAAGTGACATTTACGGCGCGCAATCAAATCACGAAGGATTCGCGGATTGTCGTTGAGTTTCAGTATTCCGATCAGAATTATGCACGTAGTCTGTTTCAGTCCTCTACATCGTATAAAACCGATCGATTCGAATTTTGGATTAACGGATATTCGGAGCAAGATGCGCGAAATCAAACCTTGCAGCAAGAGTTGAGCACGCCGCAAAAGCAATTGTTATCCGCGATTGGTGACACCTTGAATTTGGCGCGTGCGTCCAGCATCGATTCTATTGGGTACTTTGAAAATCAGAATCTCTACAAAATGGTATCGATAGGGAGTTATGATTCAGTGTTAGTGTACTCGGTCAGTCCAGACTCGGCATTTTATCGGGCTACATTCGAACAAGTCGGACAGGGAAATGGAGATTACGTGTTCAGTAATTACAATGCTTTGGGTAAAGTATTCGTGTGGGTTGAACCGATTGCTGGAGTATCTCAAGGAGACTACGCTCCATCGAGAACAATTATTACTCCGAAACAGCGTCAGATGGTCACATCTGGAGTAGCAGTGAAAATTACCGATCGATTGAGGTTTGAAACAGAGTTGGCCTATTCAAAGTACGACCAGAATACTTTTTCTCGCTTTGATAGCAAAGATGATCAGAGTTTTGGTGCCGTTTCACGTTTAACAGGTGATATTCCGCTTTCGCGAGATAGTGTTCCAAGTTGGTTGTTGCGAACGACGGTTGAAATTGAGGCGCGAGATCGTAATTTCACTCCGATTGAACAGTATAGAAGTGTGGAGTTTGATCGTGACTGGAATACGCGAAATAAAGGATACGAAGGAAATCAGTTGGCGTCTACGCTCGGAGCGAATTTCATGAATCGCAACTATGGAAACATCAACGTGCAGGGACAACAATTTTTGATTGGAACGGATTACAGCGGATTCCGAGGATTCACGAATGGGAAATGGAAGCAAAAAGGATTCTCGGCAACCTGGGATGGAAGTTACTTGTCGAGTGCAACAACAGAACTGAATGAGTTCGTGCGACATCGCGCTGATGTTTCGCAATCTTTAGGTTGGATCAAGGTTGGATTCAAGGATGATCATGAGTTGAATCGCTTCAAGACGGACATTTTGCAACCATCTAGTTATCAATTCTTCGACTATCAATTTTACATTGCTAACAGTGATTCCATCAAAAATGAGTACCGCATTTTTTACCGTGAACGTATTGATGATCGATCGGATTCCACACGACTTCAGCGAGCAGCAAAGGCGCGATCTATTGGTGCAGAAGTGAATTTTACGCAGTGGAAGAATCAATCTTTGAACGTAGTGACGAGCTACCGTGAACTCGTAGTGACGGATACAGATTTAATCAATGCAACGCCCGAAAATACGGTTCTCGGCCGAATCGATTATCAATTGAAAGCATTCAAAAGTGCGGTAACACTGAATACCTTCTACGAAGTAGGTTCTGGGTTAGAGTTAAAACGTGAGTTCTTGTACATCAAAGTAAACGATGGTCAGGGAGTGTACACATGGATTGACTACAATGGTGATGGAATCAAAGATTTGAATGAATTCGAAATCGCTCAGTTTGCTGATCAGGCAAGTTATATCCGCGTCTTTACACCGAGCAATGAGTATGTAAAAACCTACTCGAATGAATTGAATCAATCGCTATACATCCGACCCGATCGAGTGTGGGCAAGAAAAAAAGGAGTGCTGAAAACAATTTCACGTTTTTCCAATCAAACGCGCGTACGAATTCGACGTAAAACAAATGTCTTTAACGGAAATGCCGCATTCAATCCTTTCTTTTCAGACATTTCGGATACCTCACTTATCTCGACGACATCAAACCTAAGAAACACCTTGTATTTCAATCGCACATCCAGCGTGTTTGGGGCGCAGTACATTTATCAAGACGTGTCAAGTAAGACCTTGTTGGCGAGTGGTTTTGATTCGCGCTCACTCAATTCGCATGAGTTTTCAATCCGATGGAACATCAAAAAGCAGTTTACCCTGGAAGCAAAGACATCTGTCGGAACCAAGGCATCTGCCGCTGATTATACCTCAGGTCGAGATTACAACTTGTCATTTTTCACCATCGAGCCGAGTTTTATTTACCAGCCATCAACCACCTTCCGCGTAACATTGGATGGGCGATCGGCACGCAAAACGAACGAGCCTACATTGGGAGGAGAAGTGGCAGATGTATTGGAAGTCGGAAGCACATTTAAATATAATCAGGCTGAGAAAGGAAGCTTACTCGGAGGAATCAAAACCGTAATTATTGAGTATGACGGAGATGTCAACTCAGCGTTGGGTTTTGAAATGTTAGAAGCACTTCGACCTGGGGTCAACTACACTTGGAATCTCGGGTATCAACGATCCATCTCAAGAAATCTTCAATTATCAATTCAATACAATGGACGAAAGTCGGAAGGAAACCGAGTGATCCATTCGGGAGGAATGGAGGTTCGGGCATTTTTCTAGTTGTTTTTTCATAATTTTGCGTTGGATTAGGTTTAACGGATGAAACACGGGTTACTTTTCTTTCTTCTGATCTCCTTCATGAGTTTCGGACAAGATCAATTGACGATTGATGCAGAAGGTTCAATTTTGGGTGGCCCCATCACTGAGCGCATGAGCTATTTCGAAGACGAAAGCGCAGCGCTATCTTCAAAAGAATTTCTTGATAAAAAATCAACACTGAAGCAAGTCAAAATGTCTACGCGTGTGGTGAATTTGGACTTTACCAATTCTGCCTATTTCGTTCATTTCAGTATTGAAAATAAGAAAGGTCTGAATCGGTCACTCGTATTAGAAACAGCACGACCGTTTACCAATGAAGTGGAACTGTACTGCGTAACCACACAGACTACAGAACTCTCTGGTGATGCCATCCCGTTTTCATCGAAGAGTATCCCAACAAATGTCAGTGCTTTACCCCTTTCAATTCCCGCAGGCGAAACGTATGAGTATGTATTACGTGTATCAAGTAAAGGCGAGAATTTAGGTTTCTCGATGACCTTTTACGACAAGGATGCGTTCATTTCAGTTGACTCCAATCAAAAGCTCTTCATAGGAGTCTTCCTCGGGATTTTCATTTTTGTGATTATCATTTATATCGCGTTTTACATGATGTTGCGCGAACGCCTGTTTTTGGTCTATGTCTTGTATGCCTTCTTCTCTGGTTTGATGCAGTTCGCCATCGATGGACACATGCACGAGTTTGTCTTCACGTCAGGTGGATACTTTACACAGCACTGCGTGATTGTAATTGCTGGGGCTGCTGTTATTATGGGAATGCAATACGCTACTCGCTATCTCGATCTGAAAGGTTTCTGGAAACGTGTTGGGCAAGTCATTAGTGCGATGGTGCTCGTTACAATGATTGTTTCATTGATTCCGCAGGTTCGTTTTGAAATACCATACCGTCTTGTCAATAGCTTCTCGATGTTAGGCTTGGTCTTTATGATTGTGACTGGCTTAATTCAACGTAGAAAGCGTCGAGTGAATAACCTTTTTCTCTTGGGCTTGTCGTTCTTAGTCCTTGGAGGTTTCGTGTTTATACTCGGAAACTTAGGGATCGTAGATGCACCTTTCATCACGCAGAACGCGCTTAAATTAGGAACTTTGTTAGAGATGATTTCTCTCGCAATTCTAATGGCTGGACGCTACAAACGATTGCAAGAAGAACGGGAGATGGCACAAAAAGCGTTACTTGTTGAGCTGGAAGAGAAAAATAAAATCACGAAAGAAGCAAAGGAGCGATTAGAGATTGAAGTAAAGGAGCGAACGAAAGAAATAGAAGCACAGCGTTTAGAGTTGAAGGAAAAGAATGAAGACTTCATGGCGAGTGTAACCTACGCTGAACGAATCCAAAGTGCAGTCTTGTCGAACGAAGAGAAGTTCCAGAACATTCTACCCAATTCTTTTGTGTTGATGCAGCCAAAGGATGTCGTTAGTGGTGATTTTTACTGGGTCGATGAACTGAAATCAGACGACGAATCGCAGTCGGATAAGATTGGTTACGTGACTGCCGACTGTACTGGACATGGAGTTCCTGGTGCGCTGGTTAGTATCATTGGGAATCACTTGTTGGAGGCTGCCAAAGTATCCAGTAGCTTACTGAATCCCGGAAAGGCGCTAGACGAATTGAGTTTAGGGATGAACGCTGCGCTCAACTCCAGATATGTCAGTGAGCAAATCCGTGATGGAATGGATCTAACACTTTGTCTGATTGATAAAACTCAGCGCGTTTTGCACTTCTCAGGTGCACGAAATTCGGCCTACATCGTTCGTAATGGTGAATTGATAGAGTTGAAGGGAGACCGTAAATCAATCGGGTTTAATCCGTTGGAAGAATCGCATGAGTTTGAAACACAGACATTCCAACTGGAGAAGGGAGATATGATTTACACCTGTTCGGATGGTTATGCTGATCAGTTTGGTGGGCCAAAAGGCAAGAAATTCATGTCGAAACGATTAAAAACGCTCTTTATAGAAATTAGCAATTTGCCGTTTTCAGAGCAACAATCTATTTTGAGGCAAACACTCACGGATTGGAGAGGAAGCCTTGAGCAGCTCGATGATATCCTCGTAATCGGAGTTCGGATAACAGATTAAGCTTTCTGTTTACGCTTCGAATGCTTGAGGTGCATGCTGTAGATCATTCCATCGGACAAACCAATCTTGGGAACAATGATTTCATCGCAGACCAATTCTTTCATGATGTACAGGTAGATATCAAGTGCGGGCACAATTACATCGGCGCGGTCTGGTCGCAACTGGAATTTCGTCATACGTTGAACCATAGATAGTGCATCAAGCTCGTTTCTAAGGGTATTCATTTTCTCGAAAGAAATGGCCTCCATGTGTCCAGCGCCAAGCAACTTATGTACTTTGTTGATGTTTCCTCCGGTAGCATAAATCTGGCGCACTGTTTTCAAGTCGATATGCTTGGCAACCCAACTATTGATTTGCGTCCAAATATCTTTCGATACCTTTCCTTTGAGCAATCGAATGGTTCCAATTTTAAACGATTTTGAAGCCGTTCGAACTCCGTTTTCAAATACGCTTACTTCCGTACTTCCTCCTCCAACGTCAATTACGATAAAAGGAGTTGCTTTATCCACTCCCATCAAAAAGAAGGTTGATAAAATGAGCTTTGCTTCTTCGGATCCAGCGATGATTTCAACATCTACACCTGTTTCTTGCAATAGCATTTTCTGAACTTCCTGTCCGTTTTTTGCTTCACGCATTGCGGAGGTTGCGCATGCTCGAAGTTCTTTCACGTCGAACAATTCGGAAATCAGTTTGAAGGCTTGCATGCTCTTACGAAACTCATTCTGTTTTTTTTCTGGAATGATGCCATCGTCGAATACACTTTCTCCGAGTCGCAAGGGAATTCGGGTATAGGATAATTTCTTTACGAAGGATGTTCCGTCAATTTCGGTGACCTCACCGATGAGTAGTCGCGCTGCGTTGGTTCCGATGTCGATTGCTGCATATTGCATGCAAACAAAATTAAGAGAATATGGTCGCGATTGGAAGTCTGATGTCGGAACTTATTAACAGGGTTCCAACATTCGTTTACATGAATGGATAAGTCTAAGAGAAAAGCGACTTAAGTAGATACTCAAGCCGCTCTTTTTATGTGTTTAGTTTAATTTGACTGTTCCGAAAGCCATTTCAAGATAATTTTGTTCGTTTCTTCGGGTTTTTCTTGGGGGATCCAGTGACCGCAATCTAAGCTAGCGACATCCAATTTTGGAGCGAACTCTTTCAAGGTTTCAGATTTTGGAATCATGTCGCGATCACCATAAATCATAAGGGTTGGATGGGAGATTTGGGGTCTTACATCCGCCATCAGGTGCCAATTTCGATCCAAGTTTCGGTACCAATTGATCGCTCCAGAAAATCCAGAGATTTCGAATGCTTTGATGAAAACAGATAATTCCTCATCAGACATCATGGGTTCACCAAGAGGTTTTTCGGCTTCTGCCAAGTTGATCATGATCATACCTGGAGCGGGTGGTGCGGGCGGCACATTTTTTCGAAAGAGATTTCGAAGAAATTGGGCATTGTTTGCTTCTAAAATTGCATCAGCGACTCCAGGTTGTCGATTGAAATGAACGAAATAGAAATCGGCACCGAAAACTGCTTCCATGAATTCGATCCAAGGAATGTCTCCACGTTCTTGATAGGGTAGGGCCAAATTGATCACTTTGTTCACACGATTCGGATGTAGCAAGGCGAGATTCCACACGACATTTGCTCCCCAGTCATGACCAACAAATGTTGCGTTCTTATAATCAAAATGATCGAGCAACGCGATGAGGTCTCCTGTTAGATGATGGATATCGTATGCGGTTACCTCGTTTGGACGGGAAGAGTTTCCGTAACCTCGTTGGTTTGGTACAATGACGTGATAGCCGGCCTGTGCAAGCGCGTAAATTTGGTGTCGCCAAGAATAAGCGTGTTCCGGAAATCCATGACACAATACAATCGGATTGCCTGCGTTCTGTGTGCCTGCTTCGAATACTTCAAGTTCAATGCCGTTGACCGAAATCATTGTTGGTGTTGGAAATTCGATCGAAGTGCGATCATTGCTCGTTACGTTTGTCATACTTTTTTTGTTTAAAAATTCAATTGAAACAAATGTAAACGGAGGTAGTGACAGCCTTATGGCAAGGGTGGAAGGGGCTATTGATAATTATCGAAATATTCTTGCAAGGTCATATTATGCGGCTCGAAGTTCTCCGATAGAAGGGCCACTTTTTGAACACGATCCAATCGAAAGAAGCGGAATTCCTTGCGCAAGCGACACCATGCAATCAAGTACCAATTTTCTGTACTGAGTAACGCAAAGGGTTCAATTAATCGTTTTGTTTTGGCACCATTAGTATTGACGTACTCCATTTCAACAAGCAGGTGATTGGTAAGCGCATATTGGATATCTGACAAATAGCTACTCGTCCGCTCTTGATGAAGAATTTCGTTGTATTGTGTCCGCTCCGTAAGTTCGTTCACTTTGTCTTTAACAGTATACCGAAGAATGGACTTTATTTTGGCAATGGCTTCTGTGTAGTCATGAACAAACGAAGAATCGTTATTCTTCAATACCAGTTGTTCGGCAAGAATGAGAGCATTGGCTTGTTTTTCGGTAAACATAACGGGAGGAACTTTATATCCTTCCATGAGCGTGTAGCCTTTTCCTTCTTCCGTTAAAATGGGAACGCCAGCGCTTTCCAGTGCACGAATATCACGATAGATAGTCCGTTTACTCACTTGAAATTTTTCGGATAGTTCAGTGGCCGTAACGATTCTCTTTGTTTGTATTTGAATCAAAATCGCCGTTAAACGAGAGAGTCTATTTACTTCTGAATAGTCCATATCGATGCCGTTGTTGAACGCACAAGTTAATCAGAAAGGAGAAATTCTTTATCTGAAAATGGACTACTTCTTCCTAAAGAAAATCTTCAACGGTACTCCTGTGAACAAGAATTCATCGCGTAAGCGATTCTCCAAAAATCGTTTGTAGCTATCTGGAATATACTGCGGTAAATTACAGAAGAAAGCAAAGGTAGGTGAGTGCGTCGGAAGCTGTTGAATGTATTTAATTCGAACATATTTTCCTTTCACCGAAGGTGGAGGAGTAGCCATGATGATTTCTTGCATGACCTCATTCAATTCCGAAGTTGGAATCTTACGCATTCTGTTTTCATACACCTCCATTACCGTTTCCAGTGCCTTGTGGATTCGCTGTTTTTCGATGGTTGATGTAAAGATGATTGGAACGTCATTGAATGGAGCAAGCTGCTCACGAATTTTCTCTTCGTATTCACCCATGGTTTTGTGATCTTTTTCGATCAAGTCCCATTTATTGATGAGCACAACGACTCCTTTCGAGTTCTTTTCAATGATGTAAAAGATGTGTAGATCCTGTTTCTGGATTCCTTCGGTAGCGTCGACCATGAATACACAAACATCCGAGTTTTCAATGGCACGAATGGATCGTAGAACCGAGTAATATTCAATGTCTTCCTGGACTTTTGCTTTTTTACGGATTCCGGCCGTGTCAACAAGCATGAAATCAAATCCGAATGATTTGTAGCGCGTGTTGACGGTATCTCTCGTTGTCCCAGAAATGTCTGTTACAATGTTTCGGTCTTCGCCAGTTAAGGCGTTCACCAAAGATGATTTTCCAACATTTGGTTTTCCAACAATGGCGATGTGTGGTAAGTTAGATTCCTCGTCAGATTCTTCCACTTCTTTGTCGAAATCCTTCATGATATCATCCAAAAGATCTCCAGTTCCACTTCCGTTTGTCGCAGATAGATCGTAGACATCTCCCAATCCAAGTGACCAGAATTCAGACGAAAGTCCCATTCGCTGTGTGTTATCCACTTTGTTGGCTACTACGAATACTTTTTTGCCTGATTTACGAAGTAATTTCGCAACCACTTCGTCGAGGTCAACAATTCCTGTCATCACGTCTAATACGAACACAATAACGTTTGCCTCGTCGATGGCGATTTCCACTTGCTTTCTGATTTCAGCTTCGAAAATATCGTCAGATCCTTTTACGTAACCTCCCGTATCGATTACAGAAAATTCCGTTCCATTCAATTCAGCTCTTCCGTATAAACGGTCGCGTGTAACACCACTTACTTCCTTCACGATTGCTCGCTTCGATTCGGTGAGTCGATTGAATAATGTCGATTTTCCTACGTTCGGACGACCTACAATTGCGATAATGTTTCCCATGATTTCTTGCTTAATTACACCATGTAGTGCAATGGAATGTTTCGATTCTAGTAACCGTATTTTTTCAATTTGTTTTCGGATCCTCTCCAGTCCTTATCCACTTTCACAAAGGTTTCGAGGAATACTTTGCTATCAATGAATTTCTCAATCTCTTTTCGAGATTCACGCCCCAATCGCTTGAGCATCGTTCCTCCTTTTCCGATGAGAATTCCCTTTTGAGAATCACGCTCAACGATGATCAGCGCACGAATGCGAGTGATATCTTCCTCTTCAATATATTCTTCAATTTCCACTTGACATGCGTAAGGAATTTCCTTTTGCGTATGCATGAAGATTTTTTCGCGAATAATTTCAGAGACGAAGAAGCGCATCGGACGATCGGATATGGCATCTTTCTCGAAATAAGGTGGGTTTTCGGGAAGAGCATTCAGAATGCATTCCCAAACGCTATCAACATTAAAGCCGTGAAGCGCAGAAATAGGGAAGACATTTGCCTTTGGAAGTCTGCTTTGCCAGTATTCCAGCTTCTCCTTCACGTTTTGTTGATCCGATAAATCCATTTTGTTAATCAGACAAAGCACTGGAATTTCCAGTTTTTGAATACGCTCAAGAGTTTCCTTGTGATTCATCTCTGTCTCCTTAGCGTCTGTAATGAAGAGAAGAACATCCGCATCTTGAAGCGAAGTGTTGACATAGCTCATCATGCTGTCATGAAGTTTGTATGCCGAGTTAACAACTCCAGGAGTGTCCGAGAAGACAATCTGTGAGTCTTCATTGTTCACAATACCAAGGATGCGGTGTCGGGTAGTTTGAGCCTTATTTGTCACAATAGACAATTTCTCTCCCACCAAACGATTCATGAGTGTTGATTTCCCAACGTTTGGG
>JBFHGY010000044.1:0-11107 GCA_041582905.1 Crocinitomicaceae bacterium
CTTCACAAAGTTGATCAACCTTATCCCAATTATATCTCGGGAAAACCTGCAAAAACAAGCTCTCCTAAAGAAAAAGTCAAGGACGTAGCCTACAGAGTGAGAAACACAAATGATATTCACGTGGAGCAACTATCAGACCTCAGTATTTTTCTCGTAATTGAGTCTCAACTAAACATGCTTGCCCAATCATCTTCCTCAGGTCAAACGTCAGATTCATACAGATATAGGAATATGACGGCCGTACACTTCACTATTGACGGACAACTAAATTGGAAGCATATCATTCCTAAAAGACAGATCAGCGCACAGGACCTCGGAAACCATTGCTCCTACCTGTTTTACAGTACCGATGACCAAGTCAATTTGATTTTCCTTGATAACAAGAACAATTATCAAAATGGACAACTAAAAACAGATTTAGACCGTCTTTCCATGCCACGAGGACTTGCCAAATCGGACGTAACGGCTCTTGTGTCAATTGAACTTGAAACAGGTCAGGCGTCTCGTAAAACAATTGACAATCCGAGTTCTAAAAACATACTATACCCAACACAATGTTTTGTCGATTATCAAAAACAAGAGATAATGATCTGTGCGCCGAATAAAAAAGCGGTTGTTTTTGGAACCATGAAATTTTAAACGTGCCTTGACTTCAATAGTAAAATAAATCGACCAACAATCGATGGCACCACAAAAACTTGCAAATCCAAAAAAAATCACTACATTTGCAGCACATTCACATACAGAATTAATCGAATGAGGGGACGAAAGTCCCCTCTTTTTGTAACTCATGATTAGTAAAAAGAAAGTAAAACAACTGATTCAAGAACGCATCGACGAGCTCGATAACGGACTTTTTGTAGTTGACTTGAGAATCTCCTCAAGTAACCAAATCAATGTGGAACTGGACAAGCACGATGGAAATGTTTCCGTTGATGATTGTATTCGCGTTTCTCGAAATGTGGAGCACAACCTGGATCGTGAAGACGAAGATTTTGAATTGAATGTATCCTCCGCGGGACTTGATAAAGGTCTTCGTGTTTTTGCGCAATACAAAAAGAACATCGGTCGTGATGTCAAAGTAAAACGCAAAGAAGGTGGGAAAATCGAGGGAACAATGATCGATGCTACGGAAGAGCAGATTGTCGTTCAAACAACTCGAAAAGAACGCATCGAAGGAAAAAAGAAAAAAGAGACCATCGTGGAAGATCACGTCATCCCGATGAGCAATATACTAGAAACAAAAATTGTGATTTCATTTAAATAATCAACTATGGACAGTTTAGAATTGATTGACTCGTTTTCGGAGTTCAAAGAACTGAAAAACATTGATAAACAAACAATGCAACACGTATTGGAAGACGTTTTCCGTGCGATGTTGAAGAAAAAGTTTAATACAGACGAGCACATCGACGTGATCGTTAACATTGATAAAGGTGACGTTCAGATTTTCTTAAATAAAGAAATCGTTGATGACGGTGAGGTGGAAGATCCAAACATCGAAATCGCATACTCAGAGGCAATCAAAATCGAACCTGACTTCGAAATTGGTGAAGAGGTCACCGAAGAATTCAAATTCCAAGACTTCGGACGTCGTAACATCTTGTCTTTGCGCCAAAACTTGATCTCTCGCATCATGGAATTGGAGAAAGATCACTTGTACAAGTTGTACAAAGAACGTATTGGAGAAATCGTTACCGGAGAAGTTTACCAGGTTTGGAAGAAAGAAATCATGGTGATCGACGACGAAGGAAACGAGTTGATCCTTCCGAAATCAGAACAAATCCCATCGGATTACTTCAAAAAAGGAGAATCAATCCGAGCGGTTGTAGCGAAAGTAGACATGCGTAACAGCAGCCCTGTAATTATTCTTTCAAGAACAGCTCCTGAATTCCTTGAGCGTTTGTTCGAATTGGAAGTTCCTGAAGTATTCGACGGATTGATTACCATCAAGCGTATCGTTCGTGAGCCAGGTGAGCGTGCGAAAGTAGCTGTTGAATCATACGACGACCGTGTAGATCCAGTTGGAGCCTGTGTAGGGATGAAGGGATCGCGTATTCACGGAATCGTTCGTGAGTTGAGAAACGAAAACATTGACGTAATCAACTTTACAAACAACCCACAATTGTTCATCCAACGTGCACTTTCACCAGCGAAAATCTCTTCAATCGAAATTGATGAAGAAGGAGGACGCGCAAAAGTATTCTTGAAGCCAGACCAAGTTTCATTGGCAATTGGTAAAGGTGGACACAACATTAAGTTGGGTGGTCGCTTAACAGGATACGAACTCGACGTGTATAGAGAAGGAGAAGTGGACATCGAAGATGTAGATTTGGAAGAATTTGCAGATGAAATCGATGGATGGATTCTCGACGAATTGAAAGCAATTGGATGTGACACTGCAAAATCAGTCCTCGATATCAGTGTTGCCGACCTCGCAAAACGAACAGATTTGGAGGAGGAAACCATCCAGGAAGTGTTTAAAATACTACAATCCGAATTTGAATAGATTCACGGCAAATAAGTATATTTAGGCACATTTACAGAAATTAAGTAATAGAGGACGCAAAAGATTTATGGCGAAACCAATAAGATTAGGAAAAGCAGCAGGAGAGTTCAATGTAGGGATGTCTACAATTGTTGAATTCCTGGAAAGCAAAGGAGTAAGCATTGACTCAACACCCAACACAAAGTTGACGAGTGAGCAATATGACTTGCTGCGCGCAGAATATGCCGCGGATCAAGTGCTCCATGAGAAATCCAAAGCGAAATCTGCCATCGTTCGTGAGAAACGTGAAACGATCTCACTACGCGACAAAGACAAGCCAGCAGAAAAACCTGCTGCAGAAGCTCCTAAGCCTGAGCCTATCCCAACTCCTGAGCCAGAGGTGAAAAAACCCGAACCAGTAGTTGAGGAAAAAGCTCCAGAACCAACTCCCGAGCCAGAGGTGAAAAAACCCGAAGATGCTCCCGTGGAGAAGTCGGATGATAAAGGAGTAAAAGTGTTAGGTAAAATCGATCTAGATTCTATCAACACGAAAACGCGTCCGGATAAAGAGAAAAAAGAAGCAGAAAAACCTGCTGAAAAGAAAGAGGAAGAGAAGAAGCCCGTAGCGAAAAAGGAAGAGCCTAAAAAAGAAGTAGAAAAACCTGCTGAAAAAGCGAAAGATTCGAAACCATCAGAACCAGAAACAATCCGTGTTCAGCGCACGAAGTTGACAGGTCCTAACGTGGTTGGTAAAATCGAACTTCCTGTTGAACGCTCTAAGTCTTCTGGAAACTCTGAACGACGTAAACGTAAGCGTGTACGTAAGATTGATGTAAATAAACAATCAAAAGGAAACCAACAAGGTAAAGGAGGCAAGAAGCCGAAGGTGGAAAAGCCAGAAATTACCGAAAAGGATATCCAACGCGAAATCAAGGAGACCCTTGCGCGTTTGTCGAACAAAGGAGGAAAATCAAAAGCGTCCAAAAACCGTCGTGCGAAACGTGACTCTGTTGCGCAGCGCCGTCAGGAAGAGGAGATTGCAGCTGAACTGGAAGAAAAAATCTTGAAGTTGACAGAGTTCGTTACCGTATCCGAATTGGCTACGATGATGAACGTGACGTCAACTGAGGTTATCTCAGCGTGTATGTCGCTTGGTATTTTCGCTTCGATCAACCAACGTCTCGATGCTGAAACGATTCAAATCGTAGCAGAAGAGTTTGGTTTCGAAACAGAATTCGTAAGTGCCGAAGTACAGGAATCTATTCCTGTGGTAGAAGATAATGAAGAGGATTTGCTTCCTCGTGCGCCAATCATTACGGTGATGGGACACGTTGACCACGGTAAGACCTCTTTATTGGATAGAATTCGTAACGCCAACGTAACAGAAGGCGAGGCCGGAGGAATCACCCAGCACATTGGAGCCTACAGTGTTAAATTGAAAGACGGTCGACAAATGACCTTCCTCGATACACCAGGTCACGAGGCCTTTACAGCCATGCGTGCTCGTGGTGCTCAGGTAACAGACGTTGCCATCATCATTGTAGCGGCAGATGACGACGTAATGCCTCAAACAAAAGAAGCCATCTCCCACGCGCAAGCAGCAGGAGTACCAATGATCTTCGCGATTAACAAAATTGACAAGCCTGGAGCCAACCCAGACAAAATTAGAGAGCAACTTTCAGTAATGAACATCCTAGTAGAAGATTGGGGTGGGAAATACCAATGTCAAGAAATTTCGGCTAAGCAAAACTTAAACATCGATCTATTGCTCGATAAAGTATTGCTCGAAGCAGAATTGTTGGAATTGAAAGCAAACCCAAATAAAGATGCGGTTGGTACAGTAATCGAATCTTCCTTGGATAAAGGAAAAGGATACGTTACCAACATGTTGGTAGAAGCAGGTACAATGCGCATTGGTGACATCATTTTGGTGGGTCGCTACAGCGGTAAAGTAAGAGCGATTCACGACGACAAAGGAAAGTCGATCAAAGAAGCTGGACCTTCACAACCCGTATCTATTTTAGGGGTAAACGGAGCACCTTCAGCCGGAGATAAGTTCTACATCATGCAAGACGAGCGTGAAGCGAGATCAATTGCAACCAAACGTGAGCAGTTGTACCGTGAGCAAGGATTGCGTACTACGAAACACATCACATTGGATGAGATCGGTCGTCGTTTGGCGATTGGAGACTTCAAGGAATTGAACTTGATCATCAAAGGTGACGTGGATGGTTCGATCGAAGCCTTGGCGGATGCACTCTTGAACCTTTCTACGGAAGAAATTCAGGTGAACATCATCCACAAAGGAGTTGGAGCCATTTCTGAAGCCGATGTCAACTTGGCCTCTGCATCTGATGCAATTATCCTTGGATTCCAGGTTCGTCCTACACTAGGAGCACGTAAGTTATCTGATCAAGAACAAATCGATATCCGCTTGTATTCTGTCATCTACAAAGCAATTGATGAAATCAAAGCAGCGATGGAGGGAATGCTTTCACCAGATATCGAAGAGAAAATTCTTGGTTCTGCCGAAGTACGCGAAGTATTCAACATTTCGAAAGTGGGTACCATTGCCGGATGTTTCGTTACAGAAGGACTTATCAAACGCTCATCGCGTATCCGTGTGATTCGTGAAGGTATTGTTATTCATACAGGAACACTTGGATCATTGAAACGATTCAAAGACGATGTGAAAGAAGTGAAGAACAACTACGAATGTGGTTTGAACGTGGAGAAATTCAACAATATTCAAGAAGGAGACGTAATCGAAGCCTTCGAAGAAGTAGAAGTCGCACGTACTCTCTAAGCGAAAAGAACGAATTAACATCTTTTGTTACGGTTGTTAGCCAAAAAAGCGGTGCTTTCGGGCAGATTCCGTAATTTTGTAACAAGCAAAAATTAGAAACTATGATTTTAGGAGTTTTTGGTCCTTGGCAAGTAATCGCGATTTTAGTCGTTGCATTATTGTTGTTTGGTGGTAAGAAAATTCCAGAACTTATGAAAGGTCTGGGAAAGGGAGTGAAGGAGTTCAAGGACGCTTCAAAACCTGAAGATGGAGAAACTACCCCTGCAAAGTCAGAGGAAAATTAAGAGAATACGATGATTCGTACCTTTACTGAAGTCAAGAACGCACTTGCTTCGGGTGATACAGTAGTAGGTATCCTTGAAGGCTATTTAGCGCAAATTGAATCAACAAAACACTTAAATGCTTTTTTGGAAGTATTTGAGGAATCTGCAAGAAACAAGGCCAAAGAGGTCGATCAAAAGATAAAAGACGGAACCGCAGGACGTTTGGCTGGAATGGTCATCGGACTGAAAGATAACCTTTGTTACGAAGGGCATAAAGTTTCCGCAGCATCTAAGATTTTAGAAGGATTTGAATCGCTTTACACCGCAACGGCAGTACAGCGTTTATTGGATGAAGACGCCATTTTGGTTGGACGTCTCAACTGCGATGAATTCGCAATGGGTAGTTCCAATGAAAATTCAGCCTTCGGACCTGTTCTTAACCCACTTGGGGAGAACCGTGTTCCTGGTGGATCATCAGGAGGCTCGGCTGCTGCAGTAGCTGCTGGTTGCTGTACGGCTGCACTTGGAAGTGATACAGGAGGATCTATCCGTCAGCCTGCTAGCTTTACGGGAACAGTAGGTTTCAAACCAACCTACGGACGCATCAGTCGATATGGGTTGATTGCCTACGCATCTTCCTTTGATCAAATTGGACCGTTCACAAACGACGTTGCTGACGCGGCATTGTTGACCGAAATTATGGCGGGATCAGATGATTTTGATTCTACCGCATCGACTCAAGCCGTTGATCACTACTCTTCTTTCTCTGAAGAGAAGTCACTCAAAATTGCCGTTATCAAGGAAAGCTTCGAAACAGAAGGAATCGATCCTGAAATCAAGACGCAAACAGAACAACTCATTGAAGGACTTAAAGCAGATGGACATCATGTAGAATTCGTGTCATTCCCTTATTTGGAATATATGGTTCCTACGTATTACGTCCTCACAACGGCTGAAGCTTCATCTAATCTTTCTCGTTTTGATGGTGTTCATTTTGGATACCGAAGCACAGAAGCAAAAGGAGTTGAGCAAACGTATAAGAAATCGCGTAGCGAAGGATTTGGTCCCGAGGTTCAGCGCCGTATTATGGCCGGAACATTCGTTTTATCGAATGAATACTACGATTCTTATTACACCAAAGGACAAAAAGTACGTCGCGTGCTTCAAAACAAAACGAATGAAATCCTTAGCGATTTCGACTTTATCTTGTTGCCAACCACTCCGACAACGGCCTTTGAAATTGACGCAATGAACGATCCAATTTCCATGTATTTACAGGATATTTATACCGTTCACGCGAACCTCACTGGAAATCCAGCTATTTCTCTTCCTATTGGAAAACACTCGAATGGACTTCCTTTCGGAATTCAAGTAATCGGACAACATTTTGAGGAACAACGCTTGTTTAGCTTTTCAAATCAATTGATGAAAACCGAAACCACCGCATGAATAAATTAGTGATTCTTACTGCTTTCTTGATCGGAGCGATGTCATCCATTGCCCAATACAGTGGTCGTGAAACCAAAGACACCCTCGTTGGTGATCAAATGATCAATGCTATCGAGCAAAGTTTGAATCTCTACTATGCGGAACATAGTTCGTCTTCTAATTACGACTCCATTATTGCTGCACTCAACTACGAGTACACCGACATGCCAGAGTTTTCTGATTCTGTGTACTGTGAGCGATTGAATGTGATGAATGAAATGAGTCCGTTTCAATTAGAGTGCAATGAGCAAACACTCAAAACGATTCAATTCTTCGTTAAAAAACGACGTGGATTTGCTCGTGTTGTGTTGGGTCGATCTAAGCTTTACTTCGATATGTTCGAAGAGAAACTAGCCCAGCATGGTCTACCGATTGAGTTGAAATACCTCGCTGTCATTGAAAGTGGTTTACGTCCACAAGTGAAATCGAGAGCTGGAGCACTAGGTTTATGGCAATTTATGTACCGTACAGGTAAAATGTACGGACTCAAGGAAAACTCGTACGTGGACGAACGTATGGATCCTGAGTTGGCAACAGAAGCTGCCTGTCGTTATTTGAAAAAGTTGTACGAAATTTACAATGATTGGAACCTCGCTCTAGCAGCATATAACGCAGGACCTGGAAACGTAAACAAAGCGATCCGTCGCTCTGGAAACAAATTGACGTATTGGGAAGTACGCCCTTTCCTACCAAGAGAAACACAGGCATACGTTCCAAACTTCATTGCTGCTGCTTACTTGTTAACGTATCACGCAGAACACAACATCGTTCCGGCGGAAGCCAAAGTACATTACAACCAATTGGATACGATGTGCCTTACGAAAGGTGTTCATTTCGAATCTATCAGCAAGGTCTTGGATTTAGAACTTGAAGAAGTACAACGCCTCAACCCAATCTACAAACGCGATTACATTCCCTATTCTGAGGGACAATACTGCGTAACGCTTCCTTTGGAATACATTGGTCAGTTGGTTAAATTGGAAGATAGCTTATATCAAGAAGAGCTTGATACCTATATCCAGCCTAGCAACGAAGTTCCTTCAACGAACAACAATTCAACGAATACAACGCAGACGACAACGAATACCAACAATTCAGGAAACTACGCCTACCACAAAGTGCGAAGTGGCGAAACACTTGGGTTAATTGCCTCACGTTATGGTATGTCTGTAAGTCAGTTGCAACGCCTCAATGGGTTGAACTCTACAAAGATTTATGTTGGACAACGTCTAAAGGTAAAAGCGGGTTCTGGAACGCAGACAAACACGACCAATACGACACCAGCTGCCACCAAGCGTTATTACACTGTTCGTTCTGGTGACACGTTCGGGGCCATCGCTCAACGCCATGGACTTTCTCAGTCTCAATTGCGACGTTTGAACCCAAGCATCAACATCAGTCGACTGAGCATTGGACAAAAAATCAGAATCCGTTAAGGACGAAGATAGTTTTGCCCGATTTTTGCAGTGTTAACGAAAAAACAAAAGAATGATTGTACGTACTTTAACACTTCTTACAGCAATAACGGCCTTACTCGCCTTTACTCAATGTGAATCTCTCAAACCTTCAAGCGCCAGTACGGGTTTACACGTAACGGGAAATGTGGGTGAAATCATGGTTGTATGTGAACAAGGTGTTTGGGATTCTGAAATCAAACAACACCTCGATTCAGGTCTCACGCAATTCATTATGCCTTACATGCCCGACGTTGCAACGTTCGAGCTTATCCACCGCAAACCCAATCGTTTTGAAGGAAGTTTTAAGCGTTATCGAAACACCCTTTTCGTTACCATCGATCCTAAACACACAGGAGATAAAGGGAAAATCGAAGTTCGTAAAAACGTTTGGGCGCACAGCCAAATGGTGATTGACATCATCGCTAAAGATTACCCCCAACTCTTAGAAACCATTAAATACGGTATCGGTCAAGTACATGACAAGTTCGATAAAGCCGAATGGAAACGCATCATGGAACGCTATCAGGAAAAACCTGACTTAGTGATCGGATCGCGACTCGAAAAGAACTTTGGAATTAATATGGCACTTCCGTATGGGTCAAAACTCGTGACAAATCGTCCGAATTTTTACCGTATCGAATTCCCAAAAACCTTCAGACCAATTGACTTCGGCGATGCTGGACAAGATGCTGGTGGTATTCACTCAGGACTTCTCGTATATCAGTATGACTTCATCGATAGCTCTCAATTGGATTTAGAACGTTTGCTAACGGCCAGAGACACCATGTTAAAGCATAACGTTCCTTCCGAAGTTGAAGGGATGTACATGGGCACGCAATACGTTGATTACGTCTATCCTGAAGGAAACAACATTACTACCGCAGATGGAAAAGTGAAAGGTTACGAAATGCGCGGAATGTACGTATTCTTAGGAAATGGAAAAGCGGGAACAGGTGGAGCGTTTTGGGCATTTCACTTCGTGAATCCAGAGACCAAGAAAATCGTGTGTGTGAGCGGATATGTAGATGCTCCCCCAACCACTAGTTGGACGCAACCCCTTCGAGAAATTCAAGCTGTGCTCAGGAGCGTTGAAATCGTGAAATGAAGATAACTGCCACCATCATTACATTCAATGAAGAACGAAACATCGAACGGTGTATTCGCTCTGTAGATGGCGTAGCAGACCAAATCATCGTTTTAGACAGCCATTCAACGGACCAAACTCCCGCCATTTGTGAACGCTTAGGCGTTCGTTTTGAGTCACGTGCATGGGAAGGATACTCCGCTTCAAAAAACTATTTGAATAGTCTGGTAGAAACGGACTACATTCTCTCTCTGGATGCCGATGAAGCACTGGACGAGCAGTTAAAGCACGAAATCATCCGATTGAAACATGTGGAACAACCACACATCTACTCAGTCAATCGCTTGACGAACTATTGTGGTAAATGGATCAAACATTCAGGTTGGTATCCCGATGTGAAACCACGACTTTTTCCGAAGGAAGGAACTGCCTGGAATGGCGCAATTGTTCATGAAGAATTGATCTTCCCAGAAGGATTGGAGATCATCCAACTCGATGGTCACCTCGAACATTATTCGTATTATTCGTTCGAAGAACATCGAGAGCGCGCTGACAAATACTCCAAGCTTACCGCTCAAAAAATGCATGAAGCGGGCAAAAAAGCCTCTGTTCTAAAGCCTTACTTGAGTGCCTTGGGAAGATTCATCTCCATGTACCTCATCAAAGCAGGGTTTTTGGATGGAAAAATGGGATTCAAAATTGCTCAAATTAGCGCACTATCGAATGTCTTCAAGTACCAAGAACTAAGAAGATTGAACCGTGAAAAGCATTAGTCTCGACAATAAACGCATCATTATCAGTAGAACGGATAGCATTGGCGACGTACTATTGACCTTACCCATTTGCGCATGGATCAAATCGAAGTATCCAAGCGCCACTCTTTTGTTTTTAGGAAAAGGATACACGAAATCAGTGGTTGAGTGCTATGATCTTATCGATGAGTTTATTGATTGGAAAGACATCGAAAATCAACCAAAGGTAGAACAAGCCTCTGCATTCCGTGATTTAAACGCTGATGTCATTGTGCATGTATTTCCAAATCGAGCGATTGCTTCGCTCGCCAAGAAAGTGAAGATTCCTGTACGCGTCGGAACCTCACATCGTGGATATCACCTGTTGACGTGTACACACCGCTTGAACTTTACACGAAAAAGGTCAAACCTGCATGAATCACAATTAAATCATGAGTTATTGCGCCCATTCGGATTGACATCCATTCCCGATCTCGCGCAAATTGAAGCTTCGACCACGCATTTTCATGCGCCGAAAGTGAATCTTCCAGCATTCGTTCAGGAAGCGCTCAACGAGACGGAACGCAGCGTTATCCTTCATCCAAAATCTCAAGGAAGCGCACGTGAATGGCCGATGGATAAGTACATAGAGCTTTCCAAGCAATTAGCGGAACGCAACTTCACCGTTTTCTTCACGGGAACAGAATCTGAAGGACTTGAATTCAGAAAACAGATTCCAGAAAACGAACGCATTATCGATACGACAGGTAAGCTTAGTCTCAACGAACTC
>JBFHGY010000045.1:0-11000 GCA_041582905.1 Crocinitomicaceae bacterium
GTAGCTGACTTCGATCAATACAATCAGGTGACGTTCTCTGTTGATGTTCAAAAATTGCTCGTTCCAACGCCTCCTACCTATGATGTAATAGATGGAGAAGTAACGCGCATCGCAGGTCGTGACAACAATGTTGGTGTAATTTCAGGAATGTTGCAATCTTTCTATGATGCACCAGGAGTTGTTCTTACGGATGAAGTAACTGGAGACTACCTTCAAAATGATGACGGATCGTATCAAATCAAAAGTGGATCTCGCTTTGTGGAAGAGTTGACAGAGATTAACCTCGCCGCAGGAATGGAATGGTGGTACAACAAAGTATTCGCTCTTCGTGGAGGTTTCTTCTACGAAAGTAATAACAAAGGTGCACGTCAGTTTTTCAACTTGGGAGCTGGATTTAAGTACAACAAATTCGGAATTGACATTTCGTACCTAGCGGCTTTGAAACGTAACAATCCTCTTGCAAACACACTTCGCTTTACCTTGCGAATGGAGTTAGGTGATTCAGGTTCAAGTTCTTCAAGCGCACCAGAATAGTATGAATATTCGTATCGGTTACGGTATTGATGTTCACCGTCTGGAGAAAGGAATTCCTTTATTTTTGGGAGGAATCCAAATCGATTCAGATTTAGGTGCTGTAGGTCATTCAGATGCTGACGTACTGTTACATGCCATTTGTGACGCTCTACTCGGAGCAGCTAATCTCAGAGATATAGGTTATCATTTTTCGGATACCGATCCACAGTTCAAGGGAATTGACAGTAAAATCCTATTGAAAGGTGTCGTAGACCTTGTTTCGGAAAAAGGATATTCCGTTGTGAACATTGATTCTACTGTTATCATGGAACGCCCAAAGCTGAATCCTCATATTCCTGCCATGCAAAAGGTAATTGCTGAGATTTTAAAAGTAGACGTTGATGCCGTTTCGATCAAAGCGACCACGCACGAGAAAGTAGATTCTTTCGGAGAAAGTCGCGCTGTGAAGGCGTATGCTGCGTGCTTACTTTCTGCCTAAGTGTTTCTTTTTTAATACCTTCTTGGATTGAATGCTTTCAGTTTGATAGGATTTTCCTAATTTGTCGCCAAAGAAATTATTTTTGGAGCAGCAACTACTTACCCCGCTAAGAGATAGATTCAAATTAGCGTTACTTCCTTCGGTGTTATTGGGCGTATTTACGAATGCCTACATTGCTGGTATCATTTTGTATGCTGATATTCCCTTGCTGCTTTTATCTCCCTTGGGAGGATCGTTCATTTTTGTGATGGTTTTCTTTGCTCTTCGAAAAGGGTGGATAGCTTCTAAGCTTGGTTTTTTTATCGGGGTGATTACTATACTTGCTGAAGTCTGTATTCATTCCATTGCCTTTGGTTGGAACATCGGATTCTACTTCTATCTATTTTTGTTACCTCTTGTTTTTTTACTTGAATCGAACTGGAAGATTTGGACAATTATTGTATTTAACCTCAGTATTTTCGGTACCATTTTCGGTCTAAACTTCTTCCTGAGCGGTTCGCCTGATCCCGGTTTACTGTCTGAGAATGAGTTGCGGTTTTTGGCCTACTCAAATGCAATAATGTCGTGTTTAACTGCGGTAGCGATCATTATCTACAGTAGTAGAACGCTGTACAAAAGAGATCAGTTACTGTTTCAAATTATTGCCGATTTGGAGGCGAGTAATAGCCAAATCGCCCAGCAACACGATCATCAGAAAATTCTACTTAAAGAGATTCACCATCGAGTAAAGAACAACCTTCAAATCATATCTTCACTTTTGTCGCTGCAAACACGGACAATTGAGGATGGTCACATACTTGATGTCCTGAATGAAAGTCGAAACAGGGTAGAAGCCATTGCGCTCATTCATAAGAAATTGTATCAGGATGAACAAGGAGGAAACTCGGTGGATTTTAATTCCTACCTGGAAGACTTTATCGTAAAACAGAAAATGCTCAATCCACGGATTAATTTCTTGCTGAATGCTGAGGAACTCATTCTTCACCTAGACATTGCTGTTCCACTTGGATTAATGGTTTCGGAGTTGATTACAAATTCCGTAAAACACGCATTTGATGGCGTTGAAGAACCACAAGTATCCTTGGAACTGATTCAATTGGGCGGAAAGTTTGAATTGTGGATCAGAGATAATGGAATAGGCCTACCCGAAGGATTCGATATCAATAGTGAGGATTTAGGTCTTGGGGCAGACATCATTGTAGCGCTGTCGGAACAGATTGATTCTGAGTTGAAATACTACAATATTAATGGTGCAAGCTGCAAGATTGTTTTCCAAAATAAGGCGCTTGAATAAGTAGTTCATGAGTGAAAACAAGTATTGTTTCTGGAACTCTTTTATCTTTGTCTCAGAATATAGAAATCTATGAAAGTAAATCCTCAATACAACACCAAAGAAGCCTTACTTGATTTATACAATAAGCCTCTTTTGGAACTCGTTTTCGAAGCGGCTACCATTCATCGACAATATCATAACCCTAGAGAAGTTCAAATGTCTTCGTTGCTCAGCATCAAGACGGGGGGATGTCCTGAAGATTGTGGTTACTGTCCGCAAGCAGCGCGTTATCACACGGATGTTGATGCTCATAAGTTAATGACGGTAGAATCAGTTTTAGAACAAGCGAAAAACGCTAAAGAAAACGGTTCTTCTCGTTTGTGTATGGGAGCGGCATGGAGAGAGGTGCGTGATAATAAAGACTTTGATTCCGTGATTGAAATGGTTCAAGGTGTAAACGCACTCGATATGGAGGTGTGCTGTACCTTGGGAATGATGTCCGAAGATCAAGCGAAACGTTTGAAAGATGCTGGATTATTCGCATACAATCACAATTTGGATACTTCTGCAGATTACTACGATGACGTTATTTCAACGAGAGAGTATGAAGATCGTTTAAATACGATTGAAAATGCACGAAAAGCAGGAATTTCTGTTTGTTCTGGTGGAATTATTGGAATGGGAGAAGCTGTTGAAGATCGAATCGGATTGTTGATGAGCTACATGCAAATGGAGAATCCGCCAGAATCAATTCCGATCAATGCGTTGGTTGCTGTTGAAGGTACGCCAATGGCAGAACAGAAACCGATTGAACAATGGGAGATGATCCGAATGGTAGCTACAACGCGCATCGCATTTCCAGAGTCGGTAGTACGATTATCTGCAGGACGTACGAAGATGAATATGGAAGGTCAGGCATTATGTTTCATGGCTGGAGCGAGTAGTATTTTCGCTGGTGATAAATTGCTTACAACGCCGAATCCAGAGTATAATGAAGATCAAGAGATGTTTAAAATCCTTGGTTTGATTCCTAAGGAAGCGTTTGCTGATGGTGAGAAACCTGTAACGAAAGAAGATCCGATTCTTGTGGAGAGAAAGGAAAAAGAGCGTTTGAGAGCTGAAGAATTAGCAGAGGCACGTAAAAAAGCGAAGCCTGAAGGATTCGAACCAAGAAAAGTGACGATCGTCGAGTAAAGTCGTGGATCAAAAACTACATAAGAAGTTAATACAAAGAAAAGAAAAGGGGACATTACGTTCCCTTTCTTCATTTGAGGGAATGATCGATTTTGCATCGAACGATTATTTGGGTGTGTCCAAAAATTATTTGGTGAAGACAGGGTATTCCGAAAGTGGCGCTACTGGATCTCGTTTGATAAGTGGAAACACGGAGTTCATCGAATCCACGGAGCAGGAGTTGGCCACTTTTTTCGATGCTGAGGCAGCCTTGTGTTTCAATTCTGGATATGATGCAAACCTGGGGATCATGAGCTCTGTTCCTCAGAGAGGAGACATCGTTCTATATGATGAGTTCGTGCATGCAAGTGTACGAGATGGCATAAGACTTTCATTGGCTAAATCATTCAGTTTTAAGCATAATGATGTAGAGGATTTACTTCGCTTGTTGAAGAAGCATGAAGGGAGCGTAATTTACGTCGTAATTGAGGGGTTGTATTCGATGCACGGTGATGTGTGCCTATTATTAGAGATGGTCAACTTGGCTAAAATGTACCAAGCCTACATTATTTTGGACGAGGCGCATTCAGCAGGAATATATGGGGCAAAGGGAAGAGGTTTTGCTCACGCCGTTGATCTTCATAAATCTTGTTTTATTCGGTTGGTCACTTTCGGTAAGGCGTTTGGTTCGCATGGAGCAGTAGTACTCTGTTCTAATGAGATGAGAGAATACCTGATCAATTTTGCTCGTTCATTCATCTATACTACCGCTCTGCCCATGGCTGCCTATGATCGCATGAAAAAGGCAGTACAAATCAACGAATTAGATGACCTCAAGTGCACGTTGCAAACACGAATAGCTTATTTTCAGTCGAAGAAATCGGAAATGTATACGTCCGAATCAGCGACAAATTCACCTATTCAGTTTCTTCAATTCAACAGTGTGGATCAATTGAAAAGAGTGGAGGAAACACTGAAAAAATCAGGAATATACGCCAAAGCAATTTATGCACCTACTGTTCCAGAGGGAAGTGAGGGACTGCGTGTTTCTTTTCATAGCTTCAACTCCTTCGAAGAAATTGATGCGCTAATTGATTGTTTATCCGTATAAAATCATAATTTCGAGTTGTACAAAAACAAGTTCTATAGAAACAGATCATGGGAGATACACAAAAAACGAAAAAGCGTTTGCTGATAGGAGCTTCAATTGCGTTCTTAGTTATTACTGTTTTTGTTTACTTCCGTTTTTCCTTTGTATACAGCGAAGGGACACGCGTCGGGATTATCTACAAGTTTTCGAAAAAGGGAACCATTTTTAAAACCTACGAAGGTGAAATGGTGCTGCCTGGAATACGCAACAAGAGTAAAGATGCTTCCATGTCTTCCAATACCTTTAATTTCTCGGTTACAGATGAAGAATTAGCGAAGACATTGATGAAAAGTCAAGGGATGGAGGTTGAATTGCATTACTTGTATTACAACGGAGCATTGCCTTGGCGAGGAGATAGCTACGAAGAGGGAGGACAGTATATCGTTGATAAACTCGTCAGAATCAAAGATAAAAATCCGAATGGTTATGGCTTGTAATTGGCTTTCTTAACCAGAGTTACTACTTTTTTTTCAAAACAATTTTCATTATCTTCAGTGATGTTGATAAAGAGCTTGGCAGTTTTCTTAAGAAAAAGTGGCAACCAATTGCTAAGCTAAAGCGTTTTAGTATTAGATGACTTGATAACTACTCACCATGAAGACTGTTCTTCTCATATTATCCTTGCTTACGATGCTTCCAGCATCTGCTATGGAAGAGCGAACGTATCTATGGAAAATCGATAGCTCCGAAGAGTCACTCATATCATTCGGTCACATGACGGCCGTTCCATCCTCGAAAATTGTTCATTTCAGTTGGGATGTCGAGCAAGAGCAGAATGGCGATCATTTTTTAATTGAAAAGTCGATAGATGACGGTCAGACGTGGCACGCTGTGTCAAGAGTTGAGTCGATCGGAAATCACAAAGAAAGACATACATACAAGGTTTCAGAAATCAACATGGTCGAAGGTATTTCCGAGTATTTTCGAGTGAGCAGAGTAGATATCGATGGTAACAGGAAGGTGTTGGATGCCGTCAATATTGATCATCCAATTCTTTCAAATATGAAACTGATTCCGAATCCGAAGAATGTTCGTAAAGCAACGACCATTTCCTGCGAATCGCTCATTTGTTCGGAAGGTGAACTGAAAATTTATAATCGTGACGGATCAGTCGTTGAACAGCGAACCCTAAACCTTTCTCAAGGATATAATCGCTGTCAAATTGAAGTGAAAAATTTAGCTCCCGGCGAATACCGCGTGTCGATTAAAGATGAGTTCGATAACTCATTAACAAAACGACTAGTGGTTCACTAATCGCCATAAAAAAACCATCCACTCGATAATTTGAGCGGATGGTTTACTTTATTTTCTTCCGAATTACTTGTCTACTTCTACAGTAGCCATTTCTTCAGATTGATATTCTCCAGCATCTAATTTTGCTTTCATCTTAGTGAATGTGTCAATAGTGTATTGAACATCCTCCAAAGTGTGTGCAGCCGTTGGAATCAAACGAAGCATAATCACATCTTTCGGTACAACTGGGTAAATCACAATTGAACAGAAGATGTTAAAGTTCTCACGAAGGTCAAACGTTAAGTTTGTAGCTTCCGCTAAGTTTCCTTGCAAGAAAACAGGCGTTACACATGAGTTAGTTTCACCGATGTCAAATCCTGCTTCAACCAAACCTTTCTGCAACGTACTTGCGATTTCCCACAAACGTGCTTTATGCTCAGGTTGAGTTCTCAACAATTCCAATCGCTTACGTGCTCCAACTACTAATGGCATTGGCAACGACTTCGCGAATACTTGAGAACGCATGTTGTAACGTAAAAACTCAATAATGTTCTCCTCAGCACAGATAAACGCACCAATAGAAGCCATTGATTTTGCGAACGTTCCAAATAAAATATCGATCTCAGCATGAACACCTTGCTCTTCACCAGAACCTTGACCTTTTTCACCAACAGTTCCGAAACCGTGAGCATCATCAACAAACAAACGGAAATTATACTTCCCAGATTTTCTGAAATCAACAAGCTCTTTCAACTTTCCTTGGTCTCCAGCCATCCCGAAAACTCCTTCGGTGATTACAAGAATACCTCCTCCTGTGTTGTTTACAATTTTTGTAGCACGCTCCATTTGCTTATCGAAGCTTTCCATGTCGTTGTGCTTAAATACGAAACGCTTTCCAGCGTGAAGACGCATTCCATCAAGAATACACGCGTGTGATTCACTATCGTAAACGA
The DNA here is from genome assembly GCA_041582905.1 of Crocinitomicaceae bacterium. Classification (GTDB taxonomy): domain Bacteria; phylum Bacteroidota; class Bacteroidia; order Flavobacteriales_D; family Crocinitomicaceae; genus UBA4466. The sequence goes on from JBFHGY010000045.1 coordinate 6,795, forward strand.
TCACGTCGTTACGGTCAACAACACTATCAATGGCAGAAACCATTCCTTGATATCCAAAGTTTAGAAGAATCGTATCCTCTTTTTCCATGAATTCTGAAATCTCAGCTTCAAGTGCTTCGTGCTCACTCGTTTGTCCTGTCATCATTCGTGATCCCATTGGGTAAGCCAATCCCCAATCCGCAGAAGCTTGTGCATCAACTTCTCTGATCGCAGGGTGGTTCGCCAATCCCAAATAGTTGTTTACTGACCAAACGAGACATTCTTTCCCGCGGAAAATCATTTTGTTCCCGATTTCACCTTCCAACTTTGGGAAAGTAAAGTATCCGTGAACCCCTTTTGAATACTGTCCCAATGGACCGCGATTCTTTCTAATTTTGTCAAATATATCTTGAGCCATAGAATTTTTTTTGCACGTAAAGCAGCTGTTTTCAACTACTCAGCGCGTATTTTCAGCTACAAAAGTAGTGGTTTTTCGAGAAACGCTTCGGTTGGAGGTTCTTTTTTATCAACATCCAACGAACAATAAACACGGTAGACTGTGTATTTCTTCAATTTTAATGCTGATTTTTGCATTAATTTTCAGTGAAATTATCAAGAACAGGCGAAGTAGAGTCTTGTTTTTTCGCTTTTATAAAGGGCTTTGGAGTCGGATAGAGATGTGTTAAGATGTTCATAATGAAGGAGAATAATGGTTTTTACGTAAAGAAAATGAGCACGATTTATTCATTGTTTTGCAACGTTTGTGTATCTTCGATATAATGTTACGACGACTACTGATATGTCTACTCCCAATATTGTTCGGAACTACCGCTTTGCACGCGCAGTGGCAATGGATGGATAATTCAGAAGGAACTGCCGGTTTCGAGCGAGTTTATGATGTAGCTGTTGATGATGTACGTAACGCGATTTACTCAGTAGGTTGCGTTGATGGCTCTCCCAATTTCCCTGAAATTTCTAATGGATCTTTAGCGGGTAATAAAGACGGTTTTGTCATGAAATATGATACGTCTGGAACGGTCTTGTGGGCATTTGCATTTGGTGGAACGAACAACGATTGCGCTTCGGCAGTAGCGGTGGATACAACAACGGGGAATATTTTTGTTACAGGCTACATCATTGGAAATAGTGCTGATTTAAGCGGAACGGCTGGAGGTATTTCGGGAGCTGTATCCGGTGCAAACGGTCAGGATGGTTTTATCGCCTCTTACAACGACTTAGGACAACTACTTTGGTTTGAATTAATCGGTGGCTCTGGTTTCGACGGAGGGACAGATGTTACTGTTAATGAAGGAGGAGTGTACGTGAATGGGTATTACACAAACACGGGATTATTATCGGCTCTCCTCTCAATAGTTCTTCCGATTAACGGTGAGTTGAATAACTTCGTTATGGCCTTCAATAAGACGAATGGAAGCTTCTTGTGGGATGCAATTCAGACGTCTACTTCGGATGATTACTTTGTGCCTGGAAGTGATGATGTAATTAGTACAATGGGAATCACTTCTGACGCTAATAATATCTATGTGGTTACGCAGAAAGGTGGCGACAACTATCGAATCCGTGATGCTTCAGGATCAATCGCGACGACAATTTCCAATCCTGACAATGATTTTGTGGTCACATCCTACACAAATGGTGGGGCTCACAATTGGTCGGTTCTTTATGATAACAATGGAACGGAAGTTTTTGGTCTCGATATCACGAACGATTGTAGTGGAGTGTACGTAACAGGAACAATGCACAATGGTGGTGTGACGCCAGGCGGAACGGTGATTACTTCTCTCCATGATGACTATATTCTGGCGAAATTGAATAAATCCAACGGTTCTGAGCTTTGGGTGAAGGAGTTCAACAGTATCTACAATCACGATGATTATTTTGTCGGACTCGATGCTGATGGTTATGGGAATTTGTATGCCGTAGGTAGATTGAGAGGAACGGCCACTTCGCTCAATTCTGAATTCACTTATACTTCAGGACCATCTCACAGTGAGGTGATGATTGCACACTTTTTTACGAATGGAACATTTGAAAGTTTTGAAACCTACTCGAGTACGGACGACTCCTGGGCAATGAGTGTAGCAACCTACAAAAACGAAAAGTACGTCGTTGGAGGATATTACAGCGATAACCTTTCTTTTGGTGGAGTAGGAGTGTCAAGTTCCAGTGATGAAAATGCCTTCGTAGCTCTTCGAAATTTGGACGCGCCAATTGCTTATTCTTCAAGCTCTGGTACTTCTGTCTTCTGTCAGGATGAAACGAATCCCATTCCAAATATGAATGTTGTTCCCGGGGGAATTTTTTCGGGACCAAGTGAAGTGATTTTTGCCAATTCCTCAACAGGGGAAATCGATCTAATGAATTCGACACCAGGAGGGCCGTACACGATTACGTATATTACGGGATCAGTGAATTGTAGTGGTCAACCGTTCACGGCAGAAATTGAAATTGTTGCAGTGGATGATCCAACTTTCTCTTATGCGAACACGGATATGTGTGTCAATGAGCCGAATCCCATTCCGTCGACGATCGCTTCTCCAGGAGGAACGTTTTCAACTTCTAGCGTTGCGGTGGTAAATAGTGCTACGGGGGAAATCGATGTTTCAGCATCCCCAGTTGGAGGTCCATACTACATTGTCTATACAACGAATAACGCGATATGTCCCCGACAAGATTCCGTTGCCATTTACATTCGCGCGACTCCGAACCCTGCTTTTACTTACGCTCAATCGACCTTTTGTCAAGGTGCCAATAATGTAGTGCCAAACTTTGTAGCTGAAGCAGGAGGGACATTCAGCAGTTCGGGTGGAATTGTATTTGCGAACGCTTCAACGGGAGAAATAGACCTTACTGCTTCCACTGCGGGTGGTCCCTATACCATCAAATATTACATCTTTAATGGATATTGCGAAGATTCTTCGACCTTTGATCTAACTATTCTTCCTTTTGAAGATCCTTCTTTTACGTATGTTGGTGAGCATTTCTGTGTGAATGAACCAAACCCCGTAGCGGCTTCTACTGCGTATCCAGGCGGTGTGTTTTCGAGTCCTACGGGATTAGTAATTGTAAACTCAGGGACGGGAGAAATCGATGTTGTTGGAAGTCCCATCGGAGCACATGATTTGGTGTACACAACGAGTACGTCCATGTGTGCGCAAAGTGATACCATAGAAGTCTTTATTGAAGAAGCACCTAATCCTTCGTTCACCTATGCTCAATCCAGTTATTGTGAAGGCGCTGGAACAGTTCTTCCAAATGCATTGACTACAACGGGTGGTGTGTTTAGCGGACCGTCGGAAATCGTTTTTGTGAATACAACAACGGGAGAAATTGACTTAAATGCATCTACTCCGGGTGGACCGTATGCCATCCAGTATTGGGTAGCGAACACCTACTGTGAAGATTCAACAACTTTCTCACTATCCATTTTGCCTTTAGATGATGCCTCATTCACGTATGCGTCAACGATCTTCTGTAACAATGAAGTAAATCCAGTGGCCAACACAATAACGAGTCCGGGGGGAATATTCTCGTCGGGAGCAAGTGTGGTTATCCCTGATGCGACAACAGGTGAAATTGATGTGGCAAGTTCTACGCCTGGAGGACCGTACTATATTGTGTACACAACTTCTGGAGCATGTCCAGCGAGTGACTCAATAGCTATTACGATTGAAGATGCACCAAATCCTACATTTGCCTATGCTCAAACCGTTTTTTGTTCTTCGGAAGGAACAACTACGCCCAGTTCTGTTACGACATCTGGCGGAACGTTCTCGGGGCCAACAGGTATGGTGATCGATGCGGTGTCAGGTGAAATTGATTTGATGACGTCAATTCCAGGCACGTATGCTGTTCAATATCATGTTTCAAGTGCGTTCTGTGAGGATTCAACAACGTTTAGTGTGACGATTTACACGACCGATGATGCTTCTTTCTCCTACGGAGGAAATCACTTTTGCACGAATGAACCAAATGTAACTCCTACTTCCATCACGACTCCTGGAGGATCGTTCGCGGCAAGCACAGGACTAGTAGTGAACTCCACATCAGGTGAAATTGATGTAGTGGCATCTTCGCCAGGAGGACCTTATTTTGTGTATTATACAACGAATGGCGCTTTTTGTCCAGCTACGGATTCGGTTGAAGTGTACATTGAGTTACCACCTGATCCTTCTTTCGGATATGCACAATCCAATTATTGTATTA
>JBFHGY010000046.1:0-10845 GCA_041582905.1 Crocinitomicaceae bacterium
CGTAAAGAGAACATTGTCATCAGTGAAGACAAGAGAGAAGACAATTATACTACACAGAAGAGCCGTTCTTGGTCAATTATAGATTAATTCAAAAGTTAGAATTAGATGAAAGCGCTCAATAGAAAGGAACGAAGAAAAGCCAACTGGAAGTTCATTGCGATGTTCTCCGGAACAATGTTGCTCATTTTTATTTGTAGCTTTTTCGTGTTACGCATCGCAAAAGAAGGAGTGAAAGTGTTGGAGGCTAAGCATGCTACGTACACCAAAACCTTCGAAAATCAAGCGTTAATTACGTTCAGAATCGAGGAGATTATCGATATGATTTACAGCTTGAAGCAAGAGACTAGAACAATCAATGAGCAGAAGAATTTGCAGGGAATCATCTCTGGAATTCGACTCGACATTGAGAAGCTGATCAGCGATGAATCAACCTCAATGAAAGAGTATGAACTCTATACACACCTTTTGGAAGAGGTGTCGGTGATTCAAACATCCATCGACTTGTTTAAAGAAGATGAGGAATCCAGATTGTTCAGTCAACGTTTATTGGAGCGTTGCCGTGAGAAATACCGTGAAGATCGATTGAAAGAAGGTAAAGCAGAAAAAAAGGAAGAGTAATGATTACAGATAGTCTAAACGAATTTTTTTGGAAAAAAGTCAAGTTCATTCTGTTGTTCTTGCTTTGTGGAACACTGTTATACATTGTTTCAGTCCGATATATTTTTGTGATCCCTCATTCGGATAACGCAGAGTTATTGAGTGCTATTCGTGGTTATGAAGAGGTGCTCGAGGAACAAACAGAGAAGCAAAAGGAAATTTCTGATTTGTTTACGAAAATTGCAGAAATGGAATTTGATATTCATCAGGTACAAAAACAAGATGAAGTAACACAAAGAATCTCATTAATTCGAAGACTATACAAAGATCACGACTTAAACTCGAAATATAAGTTTAGTGTCATTTCCGCGGATTTATTAACACTCTATTTCAACACAAAACAAGAACATAGCTCACTGAAGAAAAACAAGAAGTTAGTTGAGGATAATTTAATGGAATGTAAAGCCAATTTAAAATGAAACCAAAAACTAAAATTGCTATAATCGTTCTTGCTTCTGCACTCGTTGTGGCTGTAATTGTGGCGATCTTGATTCCTTCAAGTATAGACTTTGGGAATGTGGATTTCTTCATTACGGATACCAACAGCGATTATCAGTATGAAGTAGGTGAACCGCTTACGTTTAAGCTGGCTGATAGCACAATGAGAGATCGCGATATTCAGTGGTACTTCGGAAATGGAGATACCATTCGAGGACTAGATAGTGTGCAATACACCTATTACGAAGAAGGCAAATACTTGGTAACACTCATCATCGATGGTAAATATCCGATGGATAAATACATTGATGTGGTCAAGGCGGACGAGAAAGGACCGCTCGATTCATTGGTGCAAATTAACGGACCAGAATTGGGGTATATCGGAGAGGAATTGGTATTCTCTTCCTATGGTCCTGGAGTAGAAAGTTGGTTCTGGGAATTTGGTGAAACGGGTAACGTCGACGCCTACGAAGGTCAGGTAGTTTACGTCTATCGCGATACCGGTGTGTACACGGTTAAGCTCAAAACAAATGTTTCAGAATACCCAGTTGAACACAGGATCAAAGTACTTTCTCTGTTTGAAGCGATTGATGAATCAGATCCAGTGGATTCCCTCGAGTTGCTGCACAATGATATCAAACGACGCTTCCAGGCCATTGCAAATGCAAGCATTGGAGATAAAAGTGTCTTCTACGATAATGTGAAATACCTTGAAAGAACGTATACCTGTGGAAATGGAGAACGCGTTGTGATCGTGGTAAATGGAGACAAGTATAACGACCTGTACAGTTATTGTCAGGGATTACACTCACTCGAAGGAAGGGGAAGGCGAACCCTCAACATCGATGAAATCGTAAAAATCACAAAAGGAGTTGATGGGTGTATCAACAAAATTGAGGTGTCCCAAAGCGTAATCGAACTCTAGAAGTATATCCAACGAATAACACAATGACAAAAAGAATGATGCGAAGTAGCAAAATAGTTACACCGTCTTATGCCGTGAACGCCAGTTTTCTCCTTGTGCTGTTTTTGTGTGTTGCTCTGCCGAGCGTCGCTCAAATTGGAAAATACGAACGAGTGAAAAAACTAAACTTTGGAACGTACAACTTCCATGGAGATACGACGATTGATCAAAAACGAGATCGTGGTTTTTATGTGGTGTACTCGGATAGAGATGAGAACAGTGCATTTAACGATGCGTACGCTCAAAAAAGAAATCCAGCGCAGCCATTCTTGAAACCTTACTTTGTGATCAATGAGAAAAACGATTACATGGAATTGGTGACTTTTGATCGTGCTCTTATTGGTAAACCTAAAGGCTTCTTCGCGATGTTTTACCTTGGGAACTACACCTTTGCAGACTCAAAGTCGGCAGAGTATATCGGTTGGGTACACAAAGATAAATTATTGCACCATTCCTATGCGGAAATGAGTGCGATCAACTACAGACCCGTTCGTTACGTTCTTGGGGTGAAGAAATTGACTACGTTGTACAACATTGAAAAGTTTGTAGAAGAAGATAAGGTGAAATTGTATTTGGATCCTTCATTCAAGAAGGCTTCCGATAAGCAAATGGATCTAAATCAAATTGTATACGTATTCAAGGAAAATGAGCGAAAAACTGCCGTTTTGATCTCTAACAAAAGCCAGATCAGTGAAGCAGATGCCGAAGATCGTATTATGGGATGGGTGTCCAAAGATCTCGTGAATTACGTTGGACAACAACAGGTGTATAGTACCGAGGATGTTGATAGTATCGTATTCTTCCAGCCATCTTACTTTAGTAATAAAGAGGTGTTGCAAAAAAACGAAATTGCCTCTTCACTTGTGTTTAATACAGAAAAGCATGAACCTCGTCGAGCATTGGATACGGATACAGTTGGAGTTATGGTTCCTGCAAGCGTTTGGGATCATAGTTTGAATACCTTGACAAACGTTGAAGGAGATGAGTTATTGATCAGTAAGATCGATGAGATCAAACAACAAAACAAGCGAATCAATTTCCATTTTATCTTCGATAGTAGTGATGATGCAAAGTTGAAGCAAATCAAACTGATGGCTTCTCTACAACGTATCTGGCTACTCTATGCGGAGAACGAAGAGTATTCAGATTATGAATTTACATTCAGTACAAGTTCATACGGAACAAATGAGTTCTATTTGTTCAAGCAAACGACCTCTTTCCCTGATTGGATTGAATACATTAACAAGGTGTTGCTGAATGATCCAAATGTTTACAAGTCGATGGTAAACGACGTGGGAATCGAGCGTTGTTTTAACTACGTATTGGCCTCTTCGGATACAGTGGATTTCTCAACGAATATTGTCGTAGTTTCCGGAATGAAGGCATTTACAAGAATGAGTGCTCGTACCAAAACTGATATTACACGTCGTTTAGCAAGAGCATCTACACGATTGATCTTTTTCCAATTGGCGAACAACCCTGAAGATGTTTACCAGGAATACATCCTTCAGGCTAAAGACTTATTGAGTCGCGTGGCCATGGAATATGGTGAGTTCATCAAATCATTTACGGTAGATAATAACCTCGTGAAGGAGAAAAATATCTTCAACTCGATTCCGTCAGAAGACAACCTTTACGTCTATGATTCTCCAAAAGCAAGTAACTATCAAGGGGGAATTGGATTCTCTAAAATGAATTCCGAGTTAGTACCAACTTCCTTCGATCTTGTGTTGGATTCGGTTATCGCCAATACCTTGCGAACAAATAGATTGTATACGGAATCACTCGATGCGTACAATAGCAAATTGGGATTCTTGAGAAGTAGACCAAGTCGATACATTGATAAAGTGGTAGAGCAGGATTCAACCTATCAAGGTCAGGCGAATCTCATACCTAGAAATAGATTGGATGAAAGTTACAACCGCTACGAGGAATTGATCGTGGCAGAAAATGACCTTTCAACAGCGTATCTTTTGAGTGAGCCAGAACTTCAAATTTTGATTGACAACTATAAATCCTTGACGCCGCTGTTTTCTGGAGATGTGGAACGAAGCGAGCGAAGAGTTGTTGCGGAAATGTATGCTGAAAACGTGAAAAACCTAAATGAGTTATTCATGCGGAAGGTGCTTACCGAAAAAAGCACGGTCGCAGATTTGGTATTTATCAAGTCGGGAATTCCGGTTGGGACCCAGCGACTTCATGAAATAAAATTGAAAGATATTCTCAAGAAACGTAAAATTGGACACGAAGAATTCCAACAACTACTACTGGATCTTCGTAAGAAGGTGGATGAGCTTGAAACAATTTTCGCGAACGACATCAATATGACGAAAGAGTATGATGCTTCGACGCGCTACTTCTTCATCCCCGCTGAAAAACTATATTGAGCATGGCGGAAACCAAAAAAAACACTCCCGAAGAAACACCATTGCATGAAATCGTACTCTCTGTGATGTACGAGATCAATAAAGAAAAACCAGCAGAGCTGTCGGCAACTGATGTTTTTTACAAAATGTCTGATCCAAACTTAAATCAACGTCAAATCAATCAAGTGCTAGATTGGTTGGTGAACGAAAAACGCGTAGAGAAGTTTTCAGATGTATATTCATTGGATCGTTTTGAGTTTTTGGATCAAAGAGCGAAAGAAGTAGGGCCATATAAACCCAAGACTGATGAGTCGGGTGAACCTCTCCCTCTGCACGAAGTAGTGTTGAATGTGATGTTGGAAGCGGGAACAAATACGCCCGTTGAATTGACAGCCAATGATATCTTTTGGAAGATTTCTGATCCTTCGGTGAGGGAAGGTCAAATTATTGAAGTGCTGAATTGGCTCGTGGCTCAGAAAAGAGTTGATCAATTCGCTGGGAAATACGCAATGACCTCTCTCGAATTCCTGGATCAAAAGAGTGCTAAGAAAGAGGAGCCAGCTAAAGATAAAAAGGTAGAAAAGCCAAAAAAAGCAACAGCTCCTAAACAGAAAAAAGCACCAAAACCTGTAGAAAAGAAACCTGCAGCAGTGAAAAAGGAGCCTGTTGAAAAGCCAGAGAAGAAAGCCACACCAAAACCAAAGACTGTAAAGAAGACTGTAAAAGAGGACCAGCCTGTAGTTGAAGCACCTAAAAAGGCAGCTGCGCCGAAAAAGGTTGCTGTTGAGGTGAAACCAAAAGAGGAAAAACAACAGGAAGTTATGCCTTCAAATCCTCCTGTACTCCCTAAAGGTAACTCAAACATCGCAGCGATACTCACAACGATTGCCGCAGTGATTGTTGTTTATTCCATGTATCTAGTCTTCAGTATCGAAAGTAAGACGGAATTGTCAGGAGAACTTCAAAAAGTTCAAACTGAAATGACAGCAACGCAAAAGGAGTATAAAGAACTGTCAGAAGGAAATGGCTCAGTTGATAATACAGAGCAGAAGCTGGACCTTTTAGAAAATATGCTGACGTTGAAATCTACTGAAACCAGCGTATTGCAACAAAAGATGGATCAATCCTTACGAAATAATTCGATAATACTTCGATTGGTCGTGTCTTGTTTCTTGCTAATTCTCCTCACAGTTGGACTTCTATTTGTGAAAACGCGGAAATCCTAACACCGACAAATCCATTTTTTTTAACTTGAAACTCGTACATAATTGAGTAGTATCCAGTCGTGTAGGGTACATAATTGTGCTATTTCGAACTAAATGTCAAAAAAAGTCAATTTTGTCGAAGAAAAATTTGGTTTAATCGAAATGAATATATAATTTTCCTGTCAAGAAATAATGCTTAACCGCTGCGTTCCCAAGCTTATATTGATCAGCCATTGCACTTTTTGATATAATCAGCTCTAAAAGGATAGATTGTGTGTTGTGTTAATATCCTAGATCGATTGGCAAGGTGATGAAAGCATAGATAAGTACCTACTAATACTAGTCAAACATAGGTAGTTTGAAAGTGGCAAAGTTTCTTACACTATTATTTATTTATTTAACTTAAAATTTTAAAGATCATGGCATCATTTAGAGCATCTTTAGATTTCGCGGGAAAAGAGTACGATGTACTTTTTTCAACTTACGAGTTTTACCGTGAAGTAGACAAAAAAGGATTAGTAGCTTCAAACGTATACGGTGGTGAAATCACTGTTCGTGTACAATCAACTGAGGATACTCAATTCTTGGAAGACATGTTGAACAGCCACTTCAAATTGGTTGAGGGAACAATCACTTACAAGAAAACAAACGAGGACGCAGCAATGAAAAAAGTTGTGTTTACTGATGCGTACATCATTCGTATCAAAGAAACGTTGGACGTAATTGGTGACAACCCAATGTCTTTGTTGATTACTTTCTCGGCAAGACAAATTGAAATCGGTACCGCGTTACACGAAAATCGTTGGCCACTTAACTAATATGGTATAACGAGGAGAGGAGCTGCTTAAGCTCCTCTTTTCATTTTCATTCAATACCCGCTGTTTTGGTTGGCAACTATCATAAACTCTGCTAGTTAAAATGTACCTGCGCTACCGTTAACATGTGTCTCTTAAGATACGTGATTTTTCGTTTAAATAGGGCAGTGCCTTTTCTTTTCATCCTGGTGTGACATCCATCAACTGGGAAACCTAAGTGATAACCATTCACTTAAATAGATATTAGAGTCGTACCTCGATCTCGAAGACATTAAGCAGATTTTATTGTTAGTGCATACGAAATGAATTCGTTGGGTTTTGGAATGATTCCATGCTTGTGGAATTGCTTCATTGAATCAAAAATGTACCTATTCAAATACAAAATAGAAGATACTGCTCGCAAGCCTTTTTGAAGCCAATTTTAAAAAGGATAAAAATGAGAGCAATGAGCTTGATAGGCTTAAAAAAAAGTGGTAATTTAAAACGCACCTTGGCGCTGTTTTATGAATTTCGTGAAACGCTGCCTAAACACTAGAGATATGACAAACAATAAAACAAGCGTCAGCATAGAAGGAAAGAGCCTTACAACGTTCGAAACGATTAACTTAACGCAAGGCATTAACGATCATCACCATTTTGAAATTACGGTAGATTCTGAAATAGTGGAGAAACTCGGAACGCATACCTTGGATGTTTCTAAAGAATGGCTTGGAAAGTCCATCGTGATAAGTTTCGGAGAAAAGGAATTTTTGGGAGTGATTACCAATGTTCAAATGGTTCATGAAGATGGTTTCAATGGAATGATCGTAATCAGTGGATACTCTAAAACAATTCTCTTGGAAGGTGGGCCTCACGTTCAATCCTGGCTGGATAAAGATCTTTCGAGTATTGTGAAAGAGGTGACTCAGGAAGTAGGATTAGATGCCGCAGTGAAGCCAGTTTACACAACTCCTTTTGAATATCAAGCGCAATATTTGGAGACTCATTTTGAGTTTATCCAGCGATTGGCGAAACAACATAATGAATGGTTGTACTATGACGGAGTGAAACTTGTTTTCGGTAAGCCAGCGCAGGAAGCTCCTGTTGAATTGGAGTATGGAGCGGACATCGACTCACTCAGTATTTCGATTGAAGTGATTCCAACTAAACAGAATCGATTCACATATAATCCTCTTGATGACAAACAAGAGGAATCAAAGACAAAAGATGATGTTGGAGGATTGAACGATTTGGGAAGTTTTGCTTTCAATAAATCAAAAGAAGTATTCGGACTTGTACCAAAAGCATTCTCAGATGCTCGTGTGAAAGATAAAGGTCAGATCGATGCAGTTATCAAGAATAAACAAGGAAGTGCAGCGGCGCGAAGCAATGTGTTGAGAGCTTCTTCTGGCATCAAGAATTTGACCGTTGGAACAGTTGTGAAAATCGTTGCAAAAGCATACGGACGAGATATCTCTGAAGATAAAAGCTACGGAGAATACTTGATCACAAGTATCAGTCACTCAGCTACAGGATTGGATAAGTACTCAAATCAGTTTGAAGCCATTCCATCAGGAGTTGAGTATTTGCCTGAGCCAGTAATTGACATGCCTTTGGCACAGCCACAATTGGCAACAGTTCTGTCTAATACGGATCCGAAGAAAAAAGGACGTGTAGAAGTACAGTTCCAATGGCAAACTGGAGATATGAAAACGGCTTGGATTCGTGTGATGACGCCAGACGCTGGAAAGAGCGATCTAGTAGGAACGAATCGTGGATTCGTAACCATTCCAGAAGAAGGAGATCAAGTGATGGTTGGGTTTAGATACAATGATCCAAACCGTCCATTCGTGATGGGAAGTATGTTCTCTGGTTCTACTGGAGGTGGAGGTGGAGATGCAAATTGTACCAAGAGCCTTACTACTCGATCCGGAGCAACAATTACAATTAATGACGACGAAGGACAAGGACATATCACGATCAGTGATCCTAGTGGGAACGTTATAACATTGAATGGAGATGAAACCATTAATATTTCTGCTCCAACAAAAATTACGATGTCGTCGAAAGAAATCGAACTATTGGCTGAAGATAAAATCACAATTACTGGTGATAACAATGTAGAAGTCAATTCAAAAGACATTTTGGCAAAAGCGGGAACGAAGATGGAACTTACCAGCGACGCGAACATGAACGTAAATTCACTTTCAAAAGAAGAAAAACATACCACATATAAATTGTCGGCGCAAGCAACCGTGGATATCAATGGTACTGCAATGACAAATGTGAAAGGTGGAATGCTAAACTTGAACTAAAGTAATGAGCACCTTCAAAGATGAGAATCCAATTACGTATCGCATTGAGAAAATGCGTTCGAATTGGGTAGAAAATGTCGCTGATGATACGCAACTCGTACGTTGGATAGTGCAGAAGGATGAAGTGAGGATGGTGAAGGCATTTGCTCTCCTTGAAAGTTCTGAACATGGTCAGATACCTGATTTATTTATCAACTTCGATATTCCTTTTTCTACTGAACAAGAGTACGGTCTTGATTTACTGAATAATTGGTTGAGCATTTGGAACAATGAAGATGCACGAGCGGAAGTGGCAGACGCAAACGTTCTTCCCGATTGGGATGATGCTCCGTTTCAAGATGCTCCAGTGAAGAATAGTGAAGAGACATTTTTAGATGCGATGTCATCTTTTGCGGAAAGTATTGACCCAAAGCAAAAGTTGGTGTTGAATGTGATGCCCTCGGATTTCATGGGAGAACCTGGATTCGTGGAGTGGGTGTTGAAGTGTTTGGAGATTATGCCGGAAAACCTTCGGTTCATGATCTTTGATCTCGATGAGATACCTCTCTTCCATAAAATTCCAATGCACTTCAGAGTCAGCAGCCTCTTGGCAAATCTGAATATGTCTCAGGCAACTAGAGAAATTGTTCAGCAGGGAGATGCGAACGACCCATCTGTCGGAGTGAATCTTTGTTTGTTGAATATTGCCGAGGCAACGAATGATAAAAACGAGGATGATATCCATAAATGGGGAAAAGAAGGAGTTGAGATTGCGGAAAAAACAGGACTGAAAAGTATTGTTGCAACGATTTATCTGGCGTATGGAAGTGCCTTTTTCCAATTGAAAAAAATGAAGGAAGCCATTCGCTTGTTTAAGCTGGGTGAAGAACAAGCACTTGAAGGAGCCGTTGAAGAGGATGTTGCTATCCCCGCTGTGATTCTTCAGGTCTACAATTTTCAGGCGGCTGCGTATTTGTACAGAAAGAAATATGAAGAAGCAAGAGAGTGTTTTTTGAAATCAGCCGAGGAATCGTTGAGACAGAAAAACACTGCGATGTATTTGGAGTCGCAACGTCAGGCTTCGATCATGTCGGAAAAATTGTACGATACCAAAGCAGCGTATGATCTCACGGAAGAGGCATACGAGAAGTATAAAACGCACGATAAACTGCAATTGAAATTTACGTCAATGCTGTTGATTTGTAATCGTTTGTATGATTATGCTTACGATGAGAAGAACAAACCATTGATAGATGAAATAGACGAATTTGCTACTGATATCTGGGGAGAACATTGGAAAGATGCTTCTCAGAAAGAAATGTATCAATCAATATTAACCACAGAATGAACGAATTATGTTATTAGCATCGAAACACTTGAATATTACTATGGGAGTGGATATTCACATGGTGACCATTCCACCATCTCCAGCTCCAGTACCGATGCCGCATCCGTTCGTTGGTATCATCATGGATCCATTCGATTACCTTCCGATGGTGGGGACAATGGTTCATGTCAACAAACAAAAGAGATCGAACGCTGGAACAACGGCAACTCTTGGAACGGTGAAACACATCCCGATGGGAGCAGGCTTTCACCCTGGTTTTATGCCGATGATTGCGCACGAAGGAATTCAGTTCTTTGGCAGTCTTACTGTAAAATCGGATGGTACGTTTTTTAGTGGGGCAACGTTCAATTTGATGACGTGTAGTTGTGTTGGAATTCCATTGGGATCTCCAGAAAAGTATTTACCTACAACTACGTCAATTCCGATTCCTGCGGGAATGCCGGTAATGGTCGGTGGACCTCAGGTTCCAGATATTCAAGGAGTCCTGATGAAGCTGGTGATGTCCGGAGCGCTGAAATTCCTCTTGAAAAAAGCGGGTAAACTCTTCAAAAAGGTTAAATCTAAAATGAAGAAAGGCTGCGGCTGCTAACTTATTCACGCATTTAAAACTCTGTAGTATGATCAGTTTAATCACCGGTGAATCGGTATTCCACGACATAGATTTCCGTTTGAACGGTCCCATTTCATTTGAATGGACGCGTAACTATTTTACCTTCATCGATCGCAAGACGCTGATGGGCCAGAAGTGGCAGTTGAACTACGATCAACGTGTTCGGATC
>JBFHGY010000047.1:0-10641 GCA_041582905.1 Crocinitomicaceae bacterium
CAAGGTACGATTTTTTAGAATCACTCAAAAAAACAACTTCGTATGCATGCATAATAAATAAGAATTAATTATATTTGACATTCAACAAAAATACGCTTACACACATGTCAGAAAAACCAATAAAAGGAGGCGAGTTTCTTATCAGAGATACGAAAGCTTCAGAGATATTCATTCCAGAGAACTGGACAGAAGAGCAACGCATGATTTCAGATATGTGCGATGATTTCATCCGCACAGAGATCGAACCAAATTTGGACCGCATCGATGCTATGGAAGAAGGTTTAATGCCTTCTATTATGGAAAAAGCAGGTGAACTCGGTTTATTGGGAATGTCTGTTCCAGAAGAACTTGGAGGAATGGGTGTTGATTTCAAAACATCACTATTATCAACAGAGCGACTTGGTAAAGGATATTCTTTCTCTGTAGCATTTGGAGCGCACACTGGAATCGGAACCTTACCATTGTTGTACTATGGAAATGAAGAACAAAAGCAAAAATACGTTGCTAAACTAGCAACAGGTGAATGGAAAGCAGCCTACTGTTTGACTGAGCCAGGTTCAGGTTCAGACGCGAACTCTGGAAAAACAAAAGCTGTTCTTTCAGAAGACGGAACGTACTATTCCATCACAGGACAGAAAATGTGGATCACTAACGGTGGATTCGCGAATCTCTTTACTGTATTTGCAAAAATTGATGACGATAAAAAACTCACGGCTTTCTTGGTAGAAGCTGATTCAGAAGGAATTTCTTTGAACCCAGAAGAAAAGAAAATGGGAATCAAGGGGTCCTCTACTCGTCAGGTATTCTTCAACAACGTAAAAGTTCCTGTTGAGAACATGCTTTCAACGAGAGAAAATGGATTTAAAATCGCTTTGAACATCTTGAACATCGGACGTATTAAATTAGCCGCTGGTGTAATGGGTGGAGCGAAAGAAACGATTTGTGATTCAATTCGCTACTCCAATGAGCGCGAGCAATTCGGTCGTCCTATCTCTAAATACGGAGCGATTCGCTACAAACTAGCAGAACAAGCAACACGCGTTTTTGCTGTTGAATCAGCTACCTACCGAGCAGGACAAAACATCGACGATGCCATTGCTGGTTTAGTAGCCGACGGAATGGAAAAAGGTGAAGCTACACTCGCTGGTATTGAGCAATTTGCTCCTGAATGTGCGATCTTAAAAGTAGCAGGATCGGAAGCACTTGACTACATAGTAGACGAGGCTGTTCAAATTTTTGGAGGAATGGGATTCTCAGCAGAATCAAGCGTAGAACGTGCATATCGTGACGCTCGAATCAACCGAATTTTTGAGGGAACGAACGAAATCAACCGTATGCTTACGGTAGATATGGTTCTGAAACGTGCCATGAAAGGAGAGTTGGACTTAATGGGGCCAGCGATGGCTGTTGCCAATGAGTTGATGAGTATCCCAGAATTTGGTGACAAACCAGAAGGAGTTCTTGGAAACGAAGAAGCCTACTTGAAAGGATTCAAAAAGACGATTTTGATGGTTGCAGGATCTGCCGTTCAAAAATTGATGCAGACGATGGCCAAAGAGCAAGAAGTCTTGATGAATATTGCTGATATGTCTATTATCACCTACTTGGCAGAATCAACTTTGTTGCGTGTTCAACAAATGATCGAGTTGAAAGGAGAAGAAGCGTGTGAAGCACAAATCGCAATGGCGAAGTTGTACTTCTATGATGCAGCTGACCGAATGAACAAAGCGGCAAAAGACGCATTGAACTCATTTGCTGAAGGTGATGAATTAAAAATGATGTTAATGGGATTGAAACGATTCACAAAAACAGAACCGTTTAACCCGAAAGAAGCGCGTCAGTTGATTGCTAATCGCTTGATTGACGCCAACGAGTACTGTTTCTAGCAGTTACTAAAGTGATAAGTAAAAGGGGCTTGACTATCAAGTCCCTTTTTTGTTTTCTCTTGTTTACAACACCATCTTCCCATAAATCGAAAGTGTAACTTTTACGCGCTTTCGCAGTGTAATTTCCAAGATTTTTTTTCTCCTCGACTTGTGATTGTACAAACTTCGACTAACTTTAGATCACACAAACTAAAAAACTAAAAGATATGCCTAGCACAAACACAGTCGATCCAGTAATTGCTCAACGATGGGTAGAAAAATGGAGAGGTTCTGACGAAAAACTTGATCTTAAAGGATTCTGGGTTCCCGGAGACGACCTACGCGACGTAATGAACGAAAGTGGCGCGCAAGATGCCAGAGTTTACATGGCCATTGACGATGATGGTAACTACCATTTATTGATCGTTGGTGTAGACGCAGATGGAAACGACATGATCGACCCAGATAACGGTCAGTACATCTACGACTTCACGCAACCGTGCCCTGCAACTTGTAGCGAAACTGGACCGCTTAAATAATTATGGATCTTTTTCAGGTCGGTATTATCTCAGGAAAAGTACTACTGATAACAAACGTCTTATCCATTGTTTTGGTAAACGTTTGGTCTTTTATTTATCACAGAGAACGCATGAGCAGAACAATGATTCTGTTCATGCTTCTTTTATTAGGAACACTTTCTGTAGAACTCTATTCGGGCTATTTAGCGAATCATGGAATTAGCAATCTCCATTTGACGCACTTCTACACTGCTGGATTCTTCTTATTACTCTCCATTATATATTACGACTTGTTGAAGCGTTTTCAGTTAGTCGTCCCGATAGGCGTTATGCTTGTTTCGGGCATTATGATCTATCAATTAATTGATTCGCAAATCGTATTTGAGCAATTCAATACTTCTGGATTTATCATTGCCGCCTGCGTGATGATGACGTATGCTTTCTTTTATTACATCGAACACATTACAACCAAAGAATTTTGGGACACATACAATGTTGGACTCTTCCTATATCTTGGCGGTAGTTCCGTTATTTTTCTAACTTTAAACAACGCTAAAGATTTGGGGGACTCTTACATGCCTGTATGGACGATTAACGCATGGCTGTTTGTATTGTACCAGTTCTTTATTTCGATCACCACCTATCGCTTTTACCGCTTCCAACGACAAGAAAATGGAAATAGTCCTCTATAGTATTGGCTTCAGTTTATTCCTAGCCGCTCTACTCGTGGTTGCAACGATCTATTCAAAAAATACGATCGTAAAAACGGAACTTGCCAAAAAACAGCTGGAGGTTGACCATCAAAAGGAATTGGTAGAGCAATTAATTGAAGTACAAGAAGAAGAACGAAGTCGAATTGCAAGAGAACTCCACGATGGTGTAAATGCCAAATTAGCAACGGTTCTCTTATTTGCCGCTCAACCTAGCGAGAAGATCGATCCGACATCTATTTCGAATTCCATCAAGGAAGCCATGGCGATCTCGCGAAGAATTTCCTATGATCTACTCCCTCCTACTTTGGAAAGCTTTGGTTTGAAGGGCGCTCTCTTCGAATTGTTTGAGGAAATTGAAGAGAAATCAGATATCTCTATCGATATTGAATTGGATGACCAAATAGATGAAATTCCTTCCAACAAGCAACTGCACATCTACAGGATTGTTCAAGAATCTTTACAAAACACCATAAAATATGCCGAAGCAACTTCCATCCAGCTTACGGCAATTTACAATAATCAACTCATTCTGATTTACCAGGATAATGGAAAAGGAATGGACTTCAACACTACTGCACAACTAGGATTAGGTTTAAAAAACATCGCTGCTCGCTCAGAAATGATACCCGCCATTCATGAGTTTAACAGTGCGCCTGGAAAAGGCTTTCAAACAAAATTAACCATTGAATTATGATTGATCCGATCAAACTAATTATTGCAGACGACGAAGAACTATTCAGAAAAGGGATGGCACAATTGGTGTCAGAACATCCTCAAATCAACGTGATTGGCGAAGCAGCAAATGGCGAAATCCTTGTAAAAATGCTCCGTGCCGCTGAGGAACTTCCAGACATCATTCTACTTGATCTCAAAATGCCAGAAATGGACGGAGTTCAAGCCACAAAAATCATCAAGAAAGAGTTTCCCGATATTCGAATCGTAGTGCTCACAAGTCACTACACAAAGATTTTTATCGTAAACATGGTTCACATCGGAGCATCGGCCTTCCAGCGCAAAGACACGTCTCCTGCTGGAATTATCGATTGTATCATCGAAGTACACAGTAAAGGATACCACTTCGACCACGAAATAATGAAGGTATTACAAAAAAGCTTCGCGAGTGGCGAAGCTATTCGTAAAACAAAATTCAATGATACTCCTTTGTCTGATCGAGAAAAAGAAATTCTTCGTTTGATCTGCGAACAGAAAAAAACATCTGAAATCGCTGAAGAATTATTTATCAGTACACGAACCGTTGATGGGCATCGAAACAACCTCTTATTAAAGACAGAATCGAAAAACGTTGCCGGCTTGGTACTTTATGCGATCGACAAAGGAATTTATCTGATCTAGATTATTTTTCTTCTTCTTTTCCTTCTTTGATCAAAGTGATACCATCCGCTGTAAATCCTAATTGGAATTTAGGCTCAGTAATTTGATCAATTTCTTCTTGAGGTTTTCCTGCATCTTCTGCGAAGTGCTTCAACCACTCAACCGAAACAGTATCGTTGTATGCCGTTCCGTGGAAGTATGCACGCGTACCTGGTTTCGTATCTGTAGGGATCGTGAAGTGATCTTTGAATCGTACCATAAATGTCTCTCCGTTTCCAGCATCTACATTTACCCAACATCCCGCTTTCGAACAAACTTCAACGATTTCACCTTCGAATGTATAATCTGTAGGCTCCATCATTTTTTCGTTCACTTCCATTACTTTATCAACGGCAACGACGTCTTTGGTAGATACTTCAACAGGTCCGTAGCTCTTCCCTAAATCAGAAGAAGTACTGTTTCCTGACATTTCTTTTGAGTCTCCGCAAGAAGCGGCGAATAATGCTGTAGCAAGCAACACTAAATATGTTTTCATGTTCAATTGATTTTATACAAATATCTGAAGAAAATATGGAATTAAGGCACAAAAAATCCCAATTACGAAGCCTATCGCAATTGGGATTAACAATCTATTTCGCTCTGCTTATTGCAGATATCCCATCATAAAATCATTCAGGGAAACAATTTCTCCGTCAATATCAACATTTCTAACACCTGAGGCGCTGAACAAACGAACGATTACTGAGCGCGCTCTTTCGTCGTTTTGAACCATATTGATTTTCGCTGTTTGCGTCGACTCGTCAAACGCTACCGTAAAGTAATTCTCATAGTACTTCGCCGCTTTCTTCATGTCTTCTGCAGTTTTCCCTGTGAAGACGAATACGTATTCTCCATCTGTCTTGCTGTTTTGCAATTTCTTAGCTCCTTCTGTTTTTACAATTTCAGTTGGCTCTTGAGCAAAACTTACAGCGGTAAAACCGACGATGAACATTAACGTGTAAAGTAATTTTTTCATGGCTTCTTTTTTTGTTAGACGAATCAAGTCATCTAAAAGTTGTATTGTTGTAAAAGCTAATCTACAATTTTTTTGCCAATTTTAATTCAATGAGTTCTTTATTACCATATAAAATAAAAGATGCTGTCGAAGCAGGATGTGATGAAGCTGGTCGAGGTTGCCTTGCAGGCCCTGTTGTAGCCGCCGCTGTGATCTTACCTCCAGACTTCAAAAACGAGCTTCTCGACGACTCAAAAAAGCTCACCGAGGCAAAGCGTAAAAAGCTTCGACCAATCATTGAAAAAGAGGCATTGGCTTATGCTGTATCGTTTGTAGACGAAAAAGAAATTGATGAAATCAACATTCTCAACGCAAGTTTCACGGCTATGCATAGAGCTGTAGATCAGTTGAAACTTCGTCCGAATTCCTTGCTTATTGACGGTAATCGATTTACTCCCTATCCTGATATCCCGCACGATTGCATTATCAAGGGCGACGGGAAATATTTATCGATTGCTGCGGCATCCGTTCTCGCCAAAACCTATCGAGACGAGCACATGGAAAAACTCCACGAAGAATTTCCGCATTACGATTGGAAAAACAACAAAGGATACCCCACAGTCAAGCATCGAGCAGGAATTGTAGAACACGGCGACTGCAAATATCATCGAAAGAGTTTCACCCTGCTTTCCCCTGAACAACTTTCACTTTTCCCATAGAAGTTGGTTAAACATTGAATTGTTCATTTTTTAATCTCAACTACATCTTCCCGAGAAGCTTTCTGTCTATTTTTGATAGAAACAACGCTTCATGTTCAAACGTGTTCTTCTTGGACTGATTTTTCTAGCCAGTATTGCCTGGATTGGATACATCGGGTATGGAATTTTTACTGCAACGAATGAGTATTCCGAACTACACGTTTTCAATGAGAATGATGGACAGGTAATTATCATTAACCGTGCATCAGAAGTTTCGATGGATGCAATTAGTGGCTTTTCTGAAAGTCCAACCTTTGATATTGCACAATCCCTTACTCCAACCTACAAAACAGCTTACTTCAGTATGAATCGTGCTCATTTTATCCTGGTGAACACGCAAAACTGGGATACTGAGACTATTCAAAATGTGTTTGGAGAAGAGAACATTCAAGTAGACAAGAAGAAAAAAACAATTACGCTAAACGACTGGTCTGGAAGTTACAAAAGTGATCGACTGTATCTTTCCCAAAAAAATCTTGAGAAAAATGATGTAGCGCTTAGTCCGCTTATCTACGATAAAAAAGCGAGCGCTTCTGTACTCAACTTCGCAGAGGACAATACGATTTCTTCCGTTTTGGATATCTATTTCAAAGAAAATGGAAAAGTTGACTACATCACTCGGAACGAAAATATCCAACAAGGAAAACAAATTCGAGATCAAGTATTGTTTGCTGGTTATGTCAGTCGAAAAATTGATAGCTACCACTTCTTTGAACGCGATTACTACGCAACCTTGGACACTGTCTTTGCGAATGGCCCCATGTCGAAATGGCTACAATCCGGATTCGTCGAGGTCAACTACAACGGAACATCCGTATTGGTATGCGACTACATTGGCGGACAAGATCCCGTTTTAATCTTGAATGACCTTCAGCAAACAACCGATTCTTCCCGATTCAAAACGCCACTAACCAATAATTTCCCGTCCAAAGGCAAAGCCTATTCCGTTAAGTATTTAGATGATCTTGTCGTGATCTCCGAAAAGGAAGATGTTTGTGACTTATTCGTTGCTGATTACAAACTCGGAAACACCATTGCCCAAAACAATGCGGCAAAGCAACGCATCTTCGGCGGGTTACCACAATCCGTTTCGGAACGATACATCGCTAATGATTTGCGCGTTTCAAAAGCTGTATACAACGGCTATCTCCTTGAAACAAAATTCGGACAGGCACCTATCGAAGTGGAAGCCCAAGATGAATCCATTGCCATGATGTGCAATTTCAATGTCGTTGATTTCAAGACCTTCACTCAACCGGGGAAACTCGTAGCATTGGGCTCGAAGGGAGAAGTCATCTTCTTTGAAAAAGGCAAGAAACGTTGGGCCAAACAATTAGACAGCAAGGCACTCGGCAATCTTCAACTCATCGAACTTCACGGAGGTGGAGAAACATTCGTTTTACTGAATACAGAAGATGCTATTCACCTCTGGAACACAAAAGGTGACGCTGCCTCTGGATTCCCCATAAAATTGGAGAATCCAGCAATTAACGAAGTGAAATTTTACCGATGGAAGGACAAAAGTTATTTCCTTGTGACTGATGAGGAGAACACCACCTTCCAATTTGACTCAGAAGGACGTGAGTTGACGCACTTCCAATCCAAAGTGATTCCAGAACGCCAAATTGATGTGTGGGCGAGTCAAGGAAGGCTCTTCTTCGGATTTGCTTCTTCCTCCCGATTCGAAATGTTCGAAGTAGCCAAAAACAAAGCTCTACGCATGTTCGACATTCCCGAAAACAGTCAGCCCTTCAAAACATCCAATCAACTCTTCCATTATGGTATTTCAAACGGAAGACTCTGTCAGACAGATCAAAAAGGAACAAAATCGAACTTCGAATCCTACCAAGATGGACAACTTCTTCCGATGAATACCCAATCAAAGAATCCAGTGTTGATTGTTCGCTCAAGAAACACCTTACACTTTGTAAATCAAAACGGTATAGAGATTACAAAATTGAGAATGCCATTCAATGAAATTGAAGATGTCCAGCATTTCAGTCTGAATTCAGGAAAAACAGTTATTTCCGTTATTGATGGTCTTGAGAATAACGTATATTTGTATAATACGACTGGTAGTCAACTGTACAACCGTTCACTTGAAGGTAAAACAAAAGTGGATGTTTCTGCAACCGACAATGGTCTTATGATAACTACAGTGGTTGACAATTATGTCATCCAATATTTTGAAAACTAAAAACAAATCTAGAATGAGAACTTTAAAACGTTTAGCATTCCTTGCTGTCGTGTCCCTATCTTTCTCAAGTTTTGGGCAAAACTATCTCGGAGTTCACAGTAGCAATTTTGGCGGAGTGATGTCAACCGATCTTCAACCCGCAAGTTTCGTTGATGGACGATTCAAATTCGACCTCAATTTAGCGAGTGTCAACTTTGGACTTTGGAATAACGCTGCCTATTTCGACTCAGGCGACATGCCAAAATGGTGGGTAAAATCGTTCAAGCCAGATAACTTAAGCGGAGGAGGGACTGGAATCGAATCTGGAGGAACAAACCCTTACAACGACTGGATTTTGCCAGATTCTACGTTTGCTGATCGTTATATTTTTAGAACGTATGATAGTATTGGAGATCCAACGGGACGTAATACTGTAGGTATTTACAACAACATTCAAGTAGATGTATTGAACTTTATGTTCCACATCAACCCGAAAATTGCGGTTGGTTTTGCTGCAAAGTTCCGTAGCATTACAAACGTGGATGATGTTGATACGAAACTAGCCGTTCTCGCTGAAAATGATTTGGAGATTGCTTCATTGTGGAACCAACAGTTCAATGAAACATTGTTGAACATGAACCACATGAGTTGGATGGAATACGGATTCATCTATTCTCAAGTATTGAAAGATGACGGAGAGCACTTCATGAAAGCTGGAGGAAAGGCGAAATGGCTTTCTGGATATTCAGCTGCATACGTTCACACAAATAACTTCTCATACAACCTTTTCAACGCAGATACTTCTCAATACCTTGAAGGAGATTTCGCTTATGGCTACTCCAACAACATCGATAATATTGGTTCTACCGATGGACTTCCAAAATCGGCTTCCAAATTTGGATTAGGATTGGATCTTGGATTCGTATACGAATGGCGTCCAGATTGGAAAGAGTACAAATACGACATGGACGGTGAAACCAACCTATGGAGAAGAGATAAAGAAAAGTACAAACTACGTGCTGGAGCTTCTATCTTGGATTTGGGAGGTATGAAATTCCAAAAAGGAGATATTACATCTGACTTCAACGTAAACACAACTCAACTGTTTGATTTGGCTGTTTTCAACGAAGCGGACGGATTTGCAGGTTTTGATTCAATCATTGATAGTTTGACAACTTACAACCCTGATTGGAGAGTAACAGATAGCAAAGCGACATTCTTCATGCGTACGCCTGCTGCTGCAAGCTTTCAAATTGATTACCACATTTGGAAACACTTCTACGTGAATGCAACGGGAATCGTAAGTATCAACAACCGTAAAAACCCACACCGTGTTCGTACGGCGAATCAATTCTCGATTACTCCAAGCTTTGATCACGCATGGTTAGGTTTCCACTTACCGATTTCTTACAACAAGTACTCTGGAATGAAAGCTGGTTTGGGTACACGCCTTGGACCTCTTACATTAGGAGTTACTGACTTCAGAACTTTGTTCGCAGCAGGAAAAATCAAAGGAGCTGAGTTCTACGCTGGATTGAGAGTTCCAATCTTGTACTTCCACCCAAGTGATGTGGATGGTGACTTAGTTTCTGACAAAGTAGACGAATGTTTAGTAGTTCCTGGAGTTTGGGAATTCAAAGGATGTCCTGATACAGACCGCGACGGAATCAAAGATATGGATGACTTGTGTCCAAACGATGCGGGACTTGCAGAATTCCAAGGATGTCCTGACACAGATGGTGACGGTATTCCAGATAAAGACGATAAATGTCCAGAAGAAGCTGGAGACAAATTCTTCGATGGGTGTCCAGACCGCGATAATGATAGCATCATCGACTCGAAAGATGATTGTCCAGATGTACCAGGTCTTCCTGCATTCAAAGGATGTCCAGATACAGATGGTGACGGAATCAAAGATGAAGACGATGCTTGTCCAGATGTAGCTGGTCCGCTTGTAAACAACGGATGTCCAGATACAGATGCTGACGGATTGTTCGACTTCCTTGACGATTGTCCAACAGAATTCGGACCGAAAGAAAACAACGGATGTCCTTGGCCAGACACAGACGGTGATGGACTTCTTGACAAAGATGATAAGTGTCCAAACATTGCAGGACCATTGGCAAATGACGGATGTCCTTACCAAGATACTGACGGTGATGGTATCCTGGATAAAGACGATGATTGTCCAGCAACAGCAGGTGTACCTTCAACAGAAGAAGGAATGAATGGATGTCCAGAAATCGAGAAAGAGGTAGAAGAAATTCTTCAAACAGCATTCGATA
>JBFHGY010000048.1:0-10560 GCA_041582905.1 Crocinitomicaceae bacterium
CGTTTGTCACGTTGAGTACCGCAGATGGTGTTGTATTGAACAAAGAGTGATTGATCGATGATGTCACCGAAACATACTTCTTGATCGTGTACTTCTCGCCTTTTTCTAGGTAATGCTCAAAATTATTCTCAACATACAATTCCTTATCCAGCACGGTCGGATGAAGGTCTACCTGTTTGTCTTCATGCCAGAAAGAATAACGCATGGCTGTTGCCACTAAGAATCCTGTTTTCTTTGTTCGAGCCGTCACGACTCCTTTTTTCACGCCTACTTTTCGGCTGTCTTCTTCCCAGAAGAATTCATCGTAGTTGCTATCCTGATTCGTTACGTTGTTATCCAAATAGATTCCAAAACGAAAGTTCCCCGAGAAATTAATGGGAGTTACGGTATACTTGATTACCGCAATTTCTTCGTTGTCCATGGAGCAAAATCGCGTCGACGTAATTTCCAGTTCTTTATCGTTTTCGATCAGAATTCTCATCCGTCGGAGCAAGACACCCTTTTGCATGTCCAACTCGCGATGAAAGGACTTTACCTTCGCCTTTGCTAGATCAATTTGCGTTCCTTGATGTTCAATATTGATTCCAATCCAATTGCATGAATTGAGCACTTTTGCGAAGTACTCAGGATATCCATTTTTCCACCAACCAACGCGTGTTTTGTCTGGGTAGTAGATTCCACCTACGTAACTTCCCTGAAGGGATTTTCCAGAATACTTTTCTTCGAAATTGGCACGTTGACCAAAGCTTCCGTTTCCAATAGAGAAAATACTTTCAGCGTGCTCCTGACGTTCAGGATCAAACTTCGTCTGTACGACTTTCCACTCGTGTATATCAAACAAATTCTGCATGGACTACAATGTAAAATCAATTAGTGTTTCATAATATTCATCGGCGAGTTCTTTGATGTGAGGGTTTCCTACTGCCACTGCTTTGAATCCTCCCTCTTTTGCCGCCTTAATTCCGCTTGCCGCATCTTCAAAGACAATACAATCTTCAGGATTCAGTTGTGCGAGCTTCGCTCCGTTTAGAAATACTTCAGGATGCGGTTTGGGGAACTCCACATCATTTCCATCTACAATGTGATCGAACACTTCTAGAAGTCCCAATTTATCGAGAATGAAACGAGCATTTTTACTCGAAGAACCGATCATCACTTTAACTCCTTCCTGTTTTGCTTTTTGGAGCAATTCAGTTACTCCAGGCAAGATGTTCTTTTCCGATAAATCTCCAATGGATTCCCGATAGAACTCATTTTTCTGCACAAGCAACTGATTGAATCGGTCTTCATCAATTTCGATCTTGCTATTCTTCAAAATAAATCGGAGAGAATCTGCCCGGCTCACACCTTTCAAGTTCTCATTCACCGCTTCGTTGAATTCAGCTCCCAACAGCTCCGCAATTTTCATCCATGAAGCGTAGTGATTTTGTTCTGTAGACACTACCACTCCATCTAAATCAAATATTAATCCTTTTACCTCGCCCATTTAAGATATCGCTTTTTTATCTGTAATTAAGAGATTTAACATTCCTGCAACGATTAACGCACATCCTGCTACCACCATGGCATAAATGGTATCATCACCAATTAAATGGTAAGCAAATGTGATTCCGCCAAGCGAAGCCACGATTTGAGGAATCACTATAAACATGTTGAAAATCCCCATGTACAATCCCATTTTTTTCTCATCAATTGCGCTCGAAAGCATCGCATACGGCATCGATAGAATACTTCCCCACGAAATTCCAATCAGGATAAAACTCCACATCAGTGCGTTCGCAGAAGGAACAAAATACATTAACAAAAATCCAATTCCTCCGATCACCAAGGACGCTAAATGAATCCACTTACGATTGATTCTTTTACGAGATGAATAAAATGTCAAGAGAAGAGCAAATGCCATTGACGACAATCCATACATTCCCATGTTGGCTCCAACGCTATCGGCAGCAGATTGATATTGTTTATCTGCTTTGTCAAACGCTTGCTTTTGCTCCTCAATTTCCAAATTATATTCTGATGCCACTGGTGCAGGTGCCTGATAAACGTATTCTGTTAGCGCTGGTGTTGCCATGCTCCACATCGTAAAAAAGGCAAACCAACTAAAGAACTGAATCAAGCCCAACTTTCTCATGATTTTAGGCATTTTGAAAATGGCTTCACCCACCTCCTTGAAAAAGCCCTGCTTGTTCTCTTCCTCCTTTTCTTCTTCTGAAGGCGGATATTCACTCGTTGTGAAAATGGTGTATAAGATGGAAGCAATGAAGACAAATGCTCCGACAGCAAACGCCACCTTTACTGAGTCAGGCACAATACCTGGTCCAGCCTGATTACTCACTCCCATTTTTGTCATGAGCCATGGAAGGTTACTTGCTAGCCATGTTCCCACACCGATAATCAATGTTTGCACCACGAAGCCATACGATCGTTGTTCATCGTTCAGTTTATCCGCCACCAAAGCACGAAACGGTTCCATTGAAATGTTAATGGATGCATCTAAAATCCAAAGAAATCCTGCCGCCATCCATAAGGTAGAAGAATACGGAACGAAAAAGAGCGCAATAGAACTCAACACAGCTCCTAACAAAAAGTAAGGTCGACGTCGTCCAAGCTTCGGATGCCATGTACGATCGCTCAAATAACCGATGATCGGTTGAACAATCAATCCCGTTAGCGGTGCGGCAATCCACATGAGTGGAATATCATCTTTATCAGCTTCAAGCGTTTGGAAGATACGCGACATAAATCCTCCTTGCAGGGCAAATCCAAATTGAATTCCCAGAAACCCGAAACTCATGTTCCAGATTTGCCAAAACGATAATTGTTTCTTTTCCATGGTTAAGTTTCAGTTGGTTTTAGATCGAAGAATATACGCGATACTCCCACGGCTTCAGCTTGTACTTCCCCTTCTTTTTGGAGATCGTGATGTCCGTTCCGGTAAATAATTCTGAATACTGACCGAGACAATTTTTTAGATCCACTTTCACCTTACTTTCTTCTCCCGACAAGTTGATGATTACCAATACAGCGTTCGGGCCTTTTTTTCGCACAAATGCCAAAACATCAGGGTTGTTTGTTTCCAAAAATTCTGGATACGCACCAAAATCTCCATTCCATAAGGCTGGATTCGCTTCTTTAAAATTGAATAAACTGGTATAGAAATCTGCCTTGTCCATATCTGTCCATTGAATGGCATCTTTTTCGAAGAATTCTAATCGCTTTTTCAATGACGTTTCTTGTCCGTTGTAGATCAGTGGCATGCCATGAACAGTTGCTGCGAGTACTGCAAATGCCATCGCCCCGTCTCCCATGCGTTCGAATTCGGTTCCATTCCATGAGTTTTCATCGTGATTGGAAGTAAAATGCAATCGATAGGCTGAAGATGAAAACCTGTTCGCTTCGCGATGAAAGTAATCAACGATGGAGTCTGCGTTCCGATTACCTTTGGCCACTTCGTTCATGACATGGTGGAACTCCCAACCATACGTCATATCGAAGGCATTCTCGTGAAGTCCTGGATCTTCTGCTTCAGCCAGCATAAACACGGGCTTAATTTCATCGAGCTTCGCTCGGGCATCGTCCCAAAAATCCGTCGGAACCCAACTTGCAACGTCGCATCTGTACCCATCAATATCAAATTCTCTCACCCAATACTCCATGGCATCGATCATTGCATTTCGCATTCCAGGACTGTC
This sequence comes from Crocinitomicaceae bacterium, assembly GCA_041582905.1. GTDB lineage: Bacteria > Bacteroidota > Bacteroidia > Flavobacteriales_D > Crocinitomicaceae > UBA4466. The sequence goes on from JBFHGY010000048.1 coordinate 3,696, forward strand.
GTAGTTTAAATCGGCTACATCCCACCAGTCTGTTCCAATGGTCGGTTGTAAATTCCCCGCACTATCCAGATTGTACCAGTCCATGTGTCCTTGTTCCACCCACACGTTATCTGGCGCTGAGTGATTCGCCACCCAGTCAATGATCAATTTCATTCCATGCTCATGCGTCAGATCAACCAATTTTTTAAAGCTTTTTTCATCTCCAAAATGCGGATTGATTCCTTTGTAGTCCTGAACGGCATAGTAACTTCCTAATGTTCCTTTGCGATTCTTTTCACCAATTGGATGAATGGGCATGAGCCAGATGACATCCACTCCCATTTGTTTGAGTCGAGGTAAATCATCATAAATTGCTTCAAACGTTCCCTCTTCAGAGAACTGTCTCACATTCAGTTCGTACATCGTTGCATCTTTGCTCCATTCTGGAACTTGCTTTGTTTGTCCCCACAAAGCAGATACTGTCATCAACAGACATACCACAATTATTGTCTTGGTCATAGTACTTTTTGTTTAGATCGATTCAAATGAAAATTAACCAGATTTTCGAGAGGACGACGAATAATTGTCCCCACATTCAGTTCTTCCTCTTCGCAAACGGCCCGTAATTCTTCAGAAAGAAGTGAAGCCATCGAACCTACGAAATTCACTTCTACCTCTTTATAGTTCTTGTAACACTTCACGTGAATCTCAATGAAACGTTTGAATCCTTCGTGAATCAACTCTTTACAATAAGGTAAGTGACGATACTTTACAATCAAAGGCATAAAGGAAGCGATGTACACATTTGCACTCGACGTCATGTACACATTTTCAATGATTGTTGGTTTATCCAATCCCATTTCCTGCATCTCATTGAAGAGTTCTTCAGGTAAGCGCTTGTATAGATAATCCGCGAGGAGACTTCTTCCGAAATACGTTCCTCCTCCTTCATTTCCTAAAATAAAATCGAGTGCAGGAATTTCTTCGAACACCTCATTTCCATCATAATAGCAAGAGTTGGATCCTGTTCCGAGTATGCAGGCAATTTCAGGAACGCCATTATAGGTTGAATACGCACAGGCTTCCAGATCGTGTCCCACTGTTATCGATGCATTCGTAAAGACACGTTTCAATCCGCGTTCAATTTTTGCATTCAATTCGGACTGAGAACATCCTGCTCCATAAAAGTAAATTTCCAAAACAGACGTAGCAATTGCCGTTAATTCATCCTTTTCCTTTACAGCGTTCTCTACATCCGATTCATCATGAAAATAGGGGTTAAATCCCATCGTAGAGACCTGAAATCGCTTTTCACCATCAACGATCATCCAATCCGATTTCGTGGAACCACTTTCTATTACAATTAACATTGGCTTAACCTAATTAAATTTCTTTGTGTCATTTTAACACTTTGCTAATATAATAAATTCTTGATTATCTTTGAGCATGCCCAAACACAATGCACATAGACTCAACAATGGTATCTCAGTAGACTGCGTCATATTCGGGTTTGATTTTGAGAAGTTGCAAGTCTTACTAATTGAGAGAGAGACCGAAAGCGAAGATCAAGCTAGTCGCTACGCTTTGCCGGGAGACCTTATTTATGATGATGAGAATCTGAACCAAGCAGCGAACCGCGTTTTGAAAGAGCTTACTGGTTTAGAGAACATTTTTTTGGAGCAATGTAAAGCTCACGGTGATGTGAACAGAACAAAAAGGAAATCTGACCGTGAATGGCTAAAAAGTGTCCGTACTGAACCAAATTCTCGCGTGATCACGATCGCCTATTACTCTCTGGTCAATTTGAATGCGTTTAAACCGAGTCCTTCGAATTTTGCCAAATCAGTTGTTTGGAAACCGTTGAGTGAAATTGAAGATTTGGCATTTGACCACTTCGAGATTTTGAACAATGCATGGAAAACGCTTCAAACGAAAATTAAACTGAAGCCAATCGGATTTAACTTACTTCCAGAGAAATTTACCCTGTCTCAACTACACAAATTATACGAAGCTATTCTCGGAAGAGAGTTGGACAAACGAAACTTCCGACGAAAAATGATGAAGCTCGACATTGTGGAACGATTGGACGAAAAACAGGTTGGTGTCCCTCACAAACCATCCAATTTCTACAAATTCAACATCGAGAATTACCAAAAACTCATTGAGGAAGATTACGATAACTTTGGTTTTTAGTTAAATAAACTTTACTTAGTGTAAAATTGACGTAAAGTAATTATATTTGTTCTGATACACCACATCAGGTGCATTCTATAATACTTGCGTATGAGCAATAAAGCCACACGAATTGATTCGTTTAATGCTATAATTTTTGGTGGAGATGGAGATTTATCCAAACGAAAGATCATCCCTGCCTTATTTCACAGATGGAATGACAAGCAGCTCGACATGCCGTTTAAGATCATTTGCATCTCACGTTCGAGCAATAATGCGAAGGAATTTAAAGAAGAATTAAAAGCATTCATCAAGAAATCAGCGGATAAAATTTCATCCGCAACCATCAATTCTTTCTTGAAATATGTGGAACTCATTACGATTCCTACGAACAGCCCTTCTACCTATCAAGAGTTGAAACAATCCATTTTGGAGAATCCGGAATGGCAACGCGTATATTATTTATCGGTCCCATCGAGTGCGTTTCAGGAAATTTGCCAATCGCTCAAGGCTTCCGACCTTACCGATGAGCATTCCAAGGTAGTTCTGGAGAAGCCGCTGGGATACGATTTAAAATCAAGTAACGAGATCAATACGACCATCCGCGAAGTATTCTCTGAACATCAAGTATTCCGAATTGACCATTACTTAGGAAAAGAAACCGTTCAAAATTTAATGGTATTACGCTATGCCAATCACATTTTTGAGCGTGCATGGAACGGTGAGAATATTGATAATATTCAAATTACGGTTGCCGAAAGTCTTGGCGTGGAAAAGCGTGCAGGATACTACGATAACACGGGAGCACTTCTCGACATGATCCAAAACCATTTGCTTCAATTACTTTGTCTTGTAGCGATGGAAGCTCCGTCGAAATTAGATCCAGACACGGTACGAACGGAAAAATTGAAAGTACTTGAGAGTTTACGCTTGTTTGAAAAGGACACTATTCGAGAGAATGTCATTCGCGGACAGTACACCCGAGGAAAAAGTGGAGGAAAAGAGGTCAATTCATACCTCGAAGACATTCATAAATACAAATCGGAAACAGAGACATTCGTTGCCATAAAGGCCTACATCGATAACTGGCGTTGGAAGAATACACCGTTTTACTTGAGAACAGGAAAGCGCATGAAAAAGCGTTATTCCGAAATTGTGATCAACTTCAAACCGGTGCAGCACAACATTTTTCCTGAGTCGAAATACAATATGTCTAACAAGCTCATCATTCGATTACAGCCTGAGGAACGCATCGAACTCGTTCAAATGAGTAAGATTCCAGGCCCTGGAGGTTACCGTTTCCAGCCTGTATCCCTGAAACTAGACATCTTCGACTCTTTCAAGAAACGCATGCCTGACGCCTACGAGCGATTGATCATTGATATTTTACGTGGAAATCAAACTCTTTTCATGCGTTACGATGAGTTAGAAGCTGCTTGGAAATGGATCGAATCCATCAACAACTATTGGAAAGACAACTCAAAAATTGTATTGTATGAATCTGGATCTTGGGGTCCAGGCGACGAAGTATTGGAACCAGGAACAAAATGGGAAACAAACAGTTAAACTATGAGCTTCAACACATTCAATAACGAAAACGAACTCATTCTCGAAGTTAGCGAGCGCATATCCGCATGTATCAAAGAAAGCATTGCCACGCACGGTGATGCACGTATTCTTCTCTCTGGAGGATCAACGCCTGGTCCTGTTTATACGCATTTATCTTCACTCGATTTAGACTGGAAAAAAGTACACATCGGCTTGGTAGATGAACGTTTTGTTCCTTCAGATAATGAATTCAGTAATGAACGACTCTTATTTGAAACGCTCATAAAAGATCGCGCTAAAAACGCTCAATTTACCGGAATGGTCTATGATCCAACTGACCGTGCAAAGAATCTTTCCACAGCGATTAGCTCGTACGCACCTTTTATGGAACGAACAGATTTCGTATTGCTCGGCATGGGTGGAGACGGTCACACGGCTTCACTTTTCCCTGGAGATTCGGCCAGTGAAGCGGACCTTGAGAACTCCACTTTAGGATTGATTAATACAAACGCTCCAACTCATCCAACAGATCGTATTAGCTGTTCGAAAACTCTTATTCTACAAGCCAAACATATTGCCTTGATGATAAAAGGAGCCAAAAAACGCGAAGTACTCGAGAACACCTCTTCTCACCTACCCATTCACTCATTGATGGCAGAACGAACTGCGATTGAAACTTATTATTGCGAATAATGGTACACAAACAAATTATAGAAATCACTGAGCGCATTCAGAAGCGAAGTGAAGCATCAAGAACAGAATATCTGAATCAAATCCAACGGAATTTCGAAAAGGAAGTAGCTCGTGGAAAACTCAGTTGTGGAAACCTTGCACATGGTTTTGCCGCTTGCGAATCGCATGTGAAGGACAAATTATCCAACGATTCCGATCCAAATATTGGAATTATCACTGCGTACAACGACATGTTGTCGGCACACAAACCCTACGAGGATTATCCCAAACACATTCGAGCTTTTGCCAATGAATTTGGCGCTACTGCACAAGTTGCTGGTGGCGTTCCGGCTATGTGTGACGGTGTCACTCAAGGACAAACTGGAATGGAACTTTCCTTATTTAGTCGTGATGTTATTGCTCTATCCGCAGCGATTGGTTTATCTCACGACATGTTTGATGGCGTTCTCAACTTGGGAATTTGCGATAAGATCGTTCCGGGACTGATGATTGGAAATTTAAAGTTTGGACATCTACCCGTTGCTTTTATGCCAGCAGGACCGATGCCAACAGGAATTTCGAACAACGAAAAAGCCCGTATTCGTCAAGAGTTTGCTGAAGGAAAAATTGGGAGAGATGAATTATTGAAAGGAGAATCTGACTCTTACCACTCACCTGGGACCTGTACCTTCTACGGGACAGCGAATAGCAACCAGATGTTGATGGAAATTATGGGGATGCAATTACCTGGATCCAGCTTTGTGAACCCTGATACACCGATGCGAAATGCATTGAACAAAACAGCCGTTCGCCAGTTGATTGAAAACATTCAATCTAAAGACATTGAACGAAGTATCGGGATGATTATCAGCGAGAAAACTATTGTGAATGGTATCATCGGTTTATTGGCTACAGGAGGATCAACGAATCATACTCTGCACATCATTGCTATTGCGAATGCTGCAGGAATCAAGATTACTTGGGATGACTTTTCCGATTTATCTGAACTGATTCCATTGATTGCGCGCGTTTATCCAAATGGAGCCGCTGACGTCAATCACTTCCATGCTTCGGGAGGAATGGCCTATGTAATTCACACACTTTTGGAAGAGGGACTCCTCCACGAAGATGTGAACACGATTCTTGGAAAAGGACTGAAAGCCTACACACTTGAGCCAAAAATGGACGGAGATTCAATTTCTTATTCGGACGGCCCTACTGCAACGCTGAACGACGGGATTTTGCGATCCGCTAAAGAACCGTTTCAAGCGACAGGTGGACTAAAAGTGCTGCACGGAAACCTTGGATCGGCTGTCATCAAAACATCAGCGGTTGATCCGAACTACCACATCACAAAAGAAGAAGCGATTGTTTTTGACGAGCAAGATGATTTGATCACAGCCTTCAAAAATGATGAGCTCAACCGCAATTTTGTGGCGGTACTTCCCTTCCAAGGTCCGAAGCAAAAAGGAATGCCCGAATTGCATAAATTGACGCCCATGTTGACCATCCTTCAGAAAAAAGGATACAAGGTTGCCCTAGTGACCGACGGTAGAATGTCAGGCGCCTCAGGAAAAGTACCTGCTGCGATTCACTTATCGCCAGAAGCAATGGACGGAGGGTTGATCGGTAAAATCAAAACGGGAGATCTCCTATTGGTGGACGCTGTGAACGGAAAAGTAGAATGTCTCACCGAAGGTGTAGAAGATCGTCCACAACGCTCAGTAATCACAGATGACACTTCGACGGGAAGAGATTTATTTAGAAACATTCGTTCGCTTGTTTCTCGTAGCGAGAATGGAGCGAGCTTTTTAGAATAAGAAGATTATGCAAAACGGAATAGAAAAGATTTTAAGTAAGCACAAACTGATTCCTGTTGTTACCATCAACAGTTTGGAGGAGGTGGATACGATCGCACAAAAACTTCAAGCGAACAACATCTCTTGCATCGAAATTACATTACGAACGGACGTTGCGTGGGAAGCCATTCAATCGTTTAAGGAAAAATACGGAGACACATTTGACGTCGGCGTTGGAACGATCGTCAACAAAGAGAACATTGACAAAGCGGTAGCCACTGGTGTTGATTTCCTAGTGAGTCCAGGCTGTACAAAGCAACTCGCTAAAAGAATGAAACGAAGCGGCGTTTCCTTCCTTCCTGGTGCAAGCACTCCAAGTGAAATCATTCGATTGAAAGAGCACGGATGGAAGTACTTAAAATTCTTCCCTGCGAATCTATTTGGAGGAATTAGTGCATTAAAAACCTACGGTTCGTTGTTCCCTGACATGAAATTTTGTCCAACGGGTGGAATTTCTGAGGATAATTATGAAGATTACCTTGAACTGTCTAACGTTGTTTGCGTGGGAGGTTCTTGGTTGACGAAGTAGGATTTTTGTAGAGTAAGTGCTGTAATTGCGAGAAAGGATTCTCGCAATTACATGAGATTCTTGCAACAGCACGTTTTTTTTTTAGAGTAAGTATTGTTATTACGAG